>JBEKJA010000107.1:0-7932 GCA_050011475.1 Syntrophales bacterium | reverse complement strand
GTTTTATAATCGTCAGAGGCGGCATTCGGCATTGGGATACAGGAGCCCGCAACAATACGAAAGGCTCCTGAATGAATCTTAACCTAGTGTCCACTTTTTCGGGGAAAGGTCAAGTGGTAATCAATGGATTCTATTACTGCAGATTTCATTTGTTTGTAGGAGAAAGAGTTAAAATAAGACTGCCATTTTCGGTTTGCGTCCTATCTACCTTAGCGGAACCCGTTGTTTCATCTTGTTTTCTACCAGGCCCCCCTCCAGTGTAGGATTATCCTTTTGGGTATTCCTTTCTTAAAGAGCCATAAACATTATTTTACAATCATCTGATAGTGGCCATCCCATGGATCTTTCCGACCTTGCTTGTGAAAATTGCCAATATAAACCTCGCTCCCTTTTCTGTTCCCGGGATAAGAGGGATTTCGGGAATATGCTGAAAGCACATGACGTAGCGCCTCAATTACAGGTGGTACACCAGTTTTGAGCATGTCATTGGTAACAGGCAATACATTTCCCTCGTCGAATGACGCTTGAACATTTTTTGTAATTTTAAGCCTGTTTTCGTTATACAGCCAATCATGGATGAGCTGTAACCCGTACTCCGGATTATCGGCTTGCGGTGCCTCCATAAGACGGGCCGTCATCCATTCTTCCTTGAAATGTGGGTACAGGGTTTTCCATTCGTCATTTTCAGATCCATACCGAGTCAAGCCTTCAGCTATTTTGAAACGGTCGAACAATGCTTCATTGCCTGGGTTGGCATAGAAATGGGTTGCACAATAGATGTCTTTAAGTGCAATCGTGTTTTTCAGAAGGCTTTCAATTGTGCGACCCGCTTCCTGGTCCAATAAAATGAGATTCCCGTATGTAGCCTGTTCATTCTCAGGTTCTTCTTCTCCGACTATACAGACTACGCCCGGATTGGGGATGACCGGCCATGCAATACCTCCCCACATTCTTCTGAAGAGCCGCAAGCCATTCTTGGTCCTAATCTGGACTGAATCCCTGGTTGGCGACAATCTCAATGCTTCTATTCCAGTATTCATGTGCTTCGCTCCTTGTTTAGAAATCGACGGTTTGATCATCCCCCAATTCGTCAAAAATTAAGCTACTTTTAGATTGTCTCGCCATGGCCTCGTAGTTGAATGCATGGCGAAAGTGATCCGGCCCCAGCTTCACATAGACATACCTTTTTGATCCGGTTTCCTCATCTTCCTCCAGCCTCTTGGCTACATTGTGAAGATGATGGGCAAAGGTTCGTGTGATCTCGCATTCTTTGGGAATGATGATCGAGTGTTCCATAATCTCTCGGTGGGATGCATCAAGCGACTCCGTGCGATTACATGAAACAATCAACTCTTTTTCGTTCCAGGCATATTGGCCTTTTTGGTGCTCATTGTAATAATTCAGGAAGACCTTTCCTTTATGTCTTTCTGCAAAGGACCGGGCGTTTCTGGTTTCGGGTAGCGCATCCACAACGCAGCGTGAAACATGAAATAACTTCATCAATCGATCCAATTCATTCCAATCTTTATAGATTCCCATGTGAACTATCTTCCCGGACTTTGAAGGATGCCTCTTGCCTATAACAACATGGAGATCCTTCCCTTGGTCAACACCCATGGAACAGAGCCCCGGATCATTATCTGACATTCCGTCGTTGCCACAAAGAGCAAGGACCTCCTGAATGCTCAGCCGATTCGTAGCCTCCACATAGGCAACGCCGATCTTGAGGTTATAAAAATCCGTTAGGTTATTCGTAGTTCTGAATTGATGGAGGATATCACCGGGATCAACAAAATGAGAAAAAAGCTGGCTGTAATGATAACCCCTTTTATCGGTTATGGATGACCTTTTCGCTACCCAGTGGCCGATCGAGGGATTGAGTCCACTGTGACATTTCTGGCAAGCTCGGATCACTTTGTCATTCACTACCAAAAGACAGCCGGGAAAGGTGTCCTCAAGACATGTATACTCTCCGCACTTCTCACACTTAAGAAGCCAGTAACGTTGATCTGTTTCTTGGAAGGCTTTATCAATTCCATAATCAGGAAGGGTGGGGTTGGATAGTTTCAGTACTTCTCGATATTCACTATGCCCCATTCGTTCCATGGCCATATCTATGGCATTCTGTGGGGCCTCATCGAGTTCGTCAAAGATGATGAAATCCACGGGCACAGACTTAAGTCCCGTTCTTGATCTCATTCCACGGAGATAGAGAAAACTATTCCAGATTCTTTTCACGTTGGCCGAATCAGTATCCCTCAGCCATTTCCCTATAGTGTCAGGGTTTTCGTCAATCAGTGGATCGATCCGTCCTTTTGAAAAGTCGGTGACGTCAGATCTGGATGGGAAGAGATAAAGAATGCCCCGGTAAGCCCCATATCGTGCCCTATACGCTGCTTTCAGCATTGCCTTCGAGGTAAGACCCATCTGTGCCGCCTTTTCCTCTACCTGATGCGGATGATCATCTTTATAGGGTCCGATCAAATATTCATGGCGGTCAAAAGTAAATGGCTTCCCATCAAGGATGATGTGTTTTACCCATTCATCAAATGGCGGTAACTTAGCGCTTTCCTCAAACGTGAGTTCAATTGATTGCAATAGTTGATCGAAGAGCACGGCCTTCTTTAAGTCGCCTGATAATCGTGTCTCGAACATCCGGGTCAACCTCTCCTATTGTCAATAAAACCTCTCTCTGGAAATCGGCAACCGCCTCCAGATCGTAAAGAGTCTTGAAAATCTCTAGTTGCAACTCCAGCTGACCGCGTATCTCCCGCATCGCTTTCAATGTTGTATCGTGATCCTCCGCCTTGATTGCCACTTCAAGAAGAGTATTGGCCTTGCGGTTGATGTTCAATAGCTGGTCAACAGCATTCAGGTTCTTATCAACGACTTTATGGGCTGCTTCCAAGGCCACGTTCTTGACTACGGAGATATTCAGTTCCTTCTTTGCCTGGCTTATTGCACCCTCGGTAACGCCAAAAACTTTAGCGCATTCACGCTGAGTTTTACCTGAACGAAGCATCTGAGATAATTTGACTTTATCTATTTTACCGTTCGACATTTGCTAAAGCCTCGCTAAACCTTTCTAAATCTTTAGTTCAACTGCGGGCGATACCACATCGCTTCCCTGTATGCTGTCCACATGATAGGCCAACTCGATCCATGCCCGAAGATTCAGGCCTTTTACAGGATTCTTTGTTTTTACGTTGACGGATAAGGGCCCATTACCGGTGCCCCCCCTTCCCTATTGTATAGTAATTGTATAGTGAACAAGACCAAACAAGGCACAATACCGCCAAATGATGCTGTGCCTTGGAGTGCCACTTTACTAACAGTAACAACTAATACCAAACAACACCAAAAACCATGAACCCTTTGTTGTATAACTGAAAATCCGAGTGTCGGCAGTTCAATTCTGCCCTGACCAACCAGTAATATTAAGGGGTTAGATGAAAATTCTAACCCCTTTATTTTTGCGTTGCTACCCTATTGCTACCCTATTTGCTTATCCACCGTGACTTAGGATGAACATCTGAATGGTTCTGATTGATCATTGACTCATGAACTAAATGTCCTTTTATTTCTTGACCATATAAGATTAATTTTGTCATAAATAGTCGTCTTTAGCTATCAACTTGACACAACCCAGCTTAAATGTATTCTTGCAAATAGTTCATGATTGAATAAAAGTAATTCGCTGAGGAATAAGATTGATTCTTAGATTGTCAGCAAAGCTCGGAAAGAAAATCAAAGTAACACCGACAGTCCTTCTTCCAGTTGATACCAAGCTATATGTAGACTGGTCAGCTAATCTGTTCACGGCAGCACGGTCTCAATACATCCTTATATCAAATACGGTTTCTCTGTATTCCATAGTGATTTTTGGAGCAGGTATCACCGATAAGAACAAATTACTAACAAGAATGATAAACTCTATGGAAGAGCTCATGCGACAGGACGGAGATGAATTTATTTTTGATCTGCTTATAGCTCCTTTTGCATCCACATTATTGTTTTCTAAAGCCCTTAATCGTGCCGTTATTGGTTCAATGAATGATCTCGTGTTCCAATCAAAGGTTTTCTTGATAGAGGGTTGTATGTCACCATTTGACGTTTCTAAAAAGTTAAATGAAACACCTATGTCTTACTTAAAGTATTCCAACCCCCGTGATGAGTTCAAGAAGATGATGAACAACATAGTGCCATTTAATTTGTATACACGTTGTTTGCATTAACTATTAATAAGAATTATCATATAAGCTCTAAAACTGTATTGCCTGGCTATTATGACTGACGAAGAACGAACTCACTTGGATAAACTTCTGGAAATGCTGAAAGAGAACTTCAGCACGATGAAAATGAAGTGCCGGTGGAGAATTTCTTGAGGACATCGCATCACAGCCACTCTCCGAACTACACCACTGAGACATTTAGGCATCAGGCCCCTGCGAGGTCCTCAGGGTATGCTGGAGTCGTTCGATTAGATCCCGAATGGCTCGTGCGTCGTCTTTGCGATGTCCATGGCTCACAATGGGGTTGCTTCCTCCCGCCGAATCAATTCGGATGTCGGACCATATTAAACCCGTTTGGATATTGACCGAAGCCACTTTAGAGATCGCAATGCTCTCTTCGTTGGAACCGAAGAGTCGCGGCTTAATCCGCGTCACCCGGTTTTGATTTACTTCAATACGCACCGGAAAAATTCGGTTGCCAGTTGTCAAACGGCTGGCGGTGAATACATGGCTCTCGTCAACCATCGCTCTCTCCTTCGATTCAATAATTTAAATTGTTAAGGCATCGCTATATTTAAAATTTTTCTATTAACCAGCAGAAGAATACCTGCATCGCCTGGTCCACAGCACCGGCTTGACAGTGTTCTGCAGACCCTTCTTCATCTTTAAATCTCATATAGGTAAAGCTTTTGGCATGAGTGATGCTCTTCTGATAAAGAGCGTCCTGCTGAGGAGAAGCATATATATCCAATTGACCGGAAATTACCAATACATCGCAAAGAATTCTATTTGCCACCAGTTTCAATGAATATTCAGCTATGCCGTTGAAAAAATCAAATGGATTCTCTCCACCAATGGTCCATAATCCATTGCTTAAACCCCATCTTGTCATGATATCTTGCTTGATTTTTAAGTGTGCCAGTATATTGAATAGTCTTATCCACCTGTGATGATAGAACCATTTCCCAAGTTTTGGTATCTTTTCAAATGCTGAATCTCTCATGTCAAAAGGCCCACCGAAAACTACGATTCCATCCAAACGCTTTTCAAATGCAGCTGCCCGACCCGCCAATAGCCAATAGCCCACCTAGACTGATACCGAAAAGTATCTTCTTCCTGAAAGAGGGGACAGTTTCTTTATTTTCTATAAAATCAATAATTTTTGATACAGGCTTTTGCCAGTCGGGGGTGAAACGGATACCATATTCCCGTATCATATTGGATTGGCCGGGTCCTTCAAACATTATCAATGGGTATCCCCTCTGAATGGCAGCACAACCAATCCAGAAATAGCTCTCCTCGTTGGTTGAGTCGTAACCTCCACAGGTAATAATCAAAGGTTTGTCTTCATCGCCCGGAAAATAATAGGTTCGCATTTCACCTGTTTCGTAGGGCACATACCAAATTTCATACTTTATTCCTAACGTTTCCAAGGCTAGTTGAAAGGTCTCTACGCTTTTATTGTACGTTTCCCTCTTTCTTTTATCTGATGGTTCCAGAAAAAATTCGCTGGTACGATAATAATTAGAAGCACGAAGAAGTGCATTCCCTCCTGAAATATTGTCGCAAGCCTTATCAGCTAGTAATTCACAATGTTTTGCCATTCTTTGCCAGTTATCAAACCAGCTTTCTGTATCTTCATCCCGAATTTGGCTGATTGCTGACAGTACTTCCCCCGGCAAAGCACCATGATATATGGAATGTCCCATCGTTCTAATAGCCTGATAATGAAAAGCAGTTGAAGAGAATAACCACCGGACACCTTTATTTGATGTATTCTTTGCCATATATTTCCCTTATCATATTTTGTACGATGAACGATTCAACTCATCGAAAATAATTTTCATATTAAAAATATATTGTTGAGTTCTGATTGAAAGCTTATAAGGGCTAACGAATTTGTCTATAACACATTTCAGGAAATAACTTTTGTGGGATTTTTTTAAATCTCACCCGCAATAAACAAAAATAAGGCATTATTAGGCTTCTTATTACCCCAACCAATCATATCTCACCAAAATACCTGATCTTGTCTTTGGGATAAGTATGATCTATCCAATCCTTTGCTGTTTCAAGTGCCATAAGACTACTTCGGAAATGTTCACCTAATTCTTCTGAATTCTGAATTGTATGGATAAGTTTTTCCTTCCGGTAGACCTCAGCGATGATTCGGGTTCCTTTACTGTAGACTTGGATCTGAAATCCTCTGTAATCTTTGATTCTCATTGATACCCTGTTGAATGTCTGCCGTAAAATATTAGCATATCTATTTATGGCTACCTGAAGGAACTTCCGAACGCCCCGAAGGTTCTTGATTGAGATCCGGTGTGTAAACATCTACTGTGCCATTGTCATGAATGATTACAGGTTGACGGGCATCCAACACCGAGTACCAGATTCCGATGGTGTTGCCTCTGGTATCCAGTATAACAAATCCGTGCAGAAACCGATTGGTCTGATAAACTTCTTCTTTCATGCCAGCAACAAGCGGCTTGAGTTTCTCGGAAGAAGCTTCAAATGGTTTCCATAAGGTGGTTGCAAGGGGATACTTTTTGTCAAGACCAAGAATGGCATTAGGATGACTGTCGGGTCCGCTATAGTAATAGTTATAGTCCTGCTGGATCTGATAACTTTCGAAAAGACGGGTTATTCCATCATTGGGGTTCATCCGCCCGTATTGACCGTGAAGCAGACTGGTGCAATCCAGAAGAACTACAATGGTGAAGGCCAACAAGATACAAATGATCATGTTGTTTCGTCTACTGCTCATCATTTGCCTCCATGGACTTCCTGCTACACTATTGGGTATCTACCCACTGTTAGATTAAACTCTATTCAGGGCACTATGACATTATTGCCAGCGTTCCCAATGGACTTTATCTTTCTTGTACTTGTCTTTCGGTTTATCTGCACCAGATGGAATGCCAATGGGTATAACATTCAAGGGAATAACATCCTTGGGTATATCAAGTGCTGATCGCACGTGATTCATCCTATCTGCATGGGGGTATGCTGCAGTCCATATGCCACCAAGCCCAAGTGCCTCTACCGCAAGCAGGATATTTTCACCTGCAAGTGATGCGTCAATTACAGCGAAGTCCTTATTCTTATTATAGGCCTTATCAGCCTCAGTACAAACGATAATCGCCGCTCCCGCTTTGAAGAGCATCTTCGCATTTGGGAGGCCTTCCGCAAGCGTGTCCAGTCTCTTCCGTTCAGTTACAACAAGAAAAGACCAAGGTTGCATATTAACTGCAGTCGGTGCTGCCATTCCTGCTCTTATGATCTTTTCAAGATCGGCTTTGCTTACCGATGCATCAGTATAATTCCTGACGCTCTTTCGTGAATGAATTACTGAAAATGTATCTTTCATGGCTTGATCCTCCTTTGCATATCTTATCTCTCCTCATTATCACTTTTTTCTACAATTTGGTGATCTGTCAGCAATGCTCTCTTCCATAATAATTGTTATGATTGAATGATCAATCCACCAACATGAGACAAAAAGTATTGCGTGGTTCCATTTCATCCTTCAGCGTTTCAATATGGAAACCGTTATTCCGTGCCGTCTGAAACACATCAATACCGCATGCCTCCATAGAGGGTCTTGCCCTGTGACGATTATTGCAGGCGTTTCCCGTAAATTTACCGCATTCCTTACACACATCACAAGGACCAGCAAGGAAAACGAAGGCTTTAT
>JBEKJA010000106.1:0-7945 GCA_050011475.1 Syntrophales bacterium | reverse complement strand
ATGATACGCCGGTATTTGATGTATATTTAAGGTTTACGATTTGGGTTTGCCGGGCAAGCCAAGCATTTCGCGTGCCTGCGCCACGGTTGCAACAGGCCGATTCATTTCTTCCGCTATCCTTTTGATCCTTGCCACAAGTTGGGCATTGCTTTTCACAGGCTCTCTTTTCCGGTAGTACATATTGTCTTCCATTCCTACGCGGACATGGCCACCCAGCATGATGCCCATGACGGTCATGGGCAACTGAAATGGTCCCACACCGATCAAGGCGAACATGGAATTCGCCGGCAGTTCATTGATGAGTGATAAAACATTTGCCGGTGTCGGGTAGGACGAGGTCTGGAAACCCATGACATACTGGACCATGTATGGCGGATCTATATTGCCCTCACGAATAAGGTCGTTGAGGACCCAGTATTGGCCGGGGTGATAAAGTTCGAGTTCCGGCCTGATACCCTTTTCCTTCATCGTCTTGGCATAAAGGTTAATATCTGCGTAGCTGGCCGGGATGCAGGCATCGAAAAGGAAGCCGTCACGTGGATTGGGGATAGGCGGCTTACGGTCCTTAGCTTTCATTTTCATGACAAAGGGTCCCAGGTTCAGACTCGCCATATCGGGCGCTGGGTCTGCAAACAGGCAGCACATCCGCTGTTCCGTAGTCAGCCATGGACCCCCTCCCGTAGTGTTGTTGATGATGATATCGGGGCAGCGCTCCCGGATGAGCCTGTTAATGCGTGAGTAATCCTCCGGATTTGATGTGGTCATTGACTGATTGTCCGGTATACGGGCATGAATGTGAACTGATACGGCCCCGGCCTTGTAAGTTTCGTATACGGCATCCGCCTGCTCCTCTGCCGTTTCAGGAAGGTTTATATTGATTTCCTTGCCCTGGACGCCGCCCGTGATGGCGCAGGTAATGATCATAGGGGGAAAAGTTGCCCCCATAACCCGTTGCATCCATTCATATGAATTTCGATAGTCCCAAATATAATCCTCCGTTTTCATATCCCCCTCCTTTTCTTTGATGAAAATGAAGCAACTGTCACGAGTATATCAGATTATTATAACTGCACGAATTGTACCACATTCGAATATCTGATCGAGTCAATACTTTTAATTGAAGGGCCTTTCAGAATGCGGCCCAGGGGGATTGTTTAAGGCATACTGTGTATAGCCCGGTTTTACAGGTAACGGCAGTGGAAAGCCCTCTCTTTGCCTTGCTGCTGTTAGATATTAAGGGTTCTAACTCTTGAAACTTGTCAAACTCTATTCCACAATATTTCGGGGATAGGCCCCAGCATTTTGTGTTTTTACCACGTGAGTTCAGTGGAATGGTCTGTGTAAAAGGTTAAAATTACGTGAAAAAATAAATTTGATGACTACGGCACACTATTAGCGTATTAATTTATAATCAATCAGAAGTAAATCTCTTTATAAGTTTCAATCACGTAAGACCAAGGAGGTTTGATCATGCGAAAAGTGGCCATTACCCGGTTTGCTCAAAGCTCCGGAGTGGAATCCAAGGACAACTTGATGGATTACACCTATCGGATCACCAAAGAGGTTCTGGACAAGGCCGGATTGAAGAGAAGCGAGGTAGGATGTGTTGTGATCGCTTCATCAGATATCTTCCACAGCGGCCTATCATGCGCTAATGCCATAGATTGGGACGGTTCCGGGGCGTTTATGATTGAAGGCACGAGAGCTGAAGATTCCATGTTTGCCTTCATTTATGCCACCATGCGCATTATGTCCGGACATTTCGACACGGTACTGGTGACATCGATTATCAAGGGATCAGAGAATCCGGAATACGAAACATTGACCAGTTTTTTTGCCGACCCATTTTACATGCGGCCTTTGGGAATCAACGAGACCTCGGCTGCAGCCATGCAAATGCGCGAATACATGGAGCGCTATAAAATCACGGAAGAGCAATGCGCAAAAGTTGTTGCCAAGAATCTTGGTAATGCCCTTTTCAATCCGTATGCACATATCAGGAAACGGGTGACCGTGGAGGATGTTCTGAATTCAGACGTGGTTAGTGACCCGCTCAAAGCTTTGGAGTGTGCTCCAAAGTCGGACGGGGTAGCCTCGGTCCTGCTTGCTGCAGATAACGTGGCCAGGAAATTCACGGATAAACCGGTATGGGTCAAGGGATTTGGCACTTCTATGGATCATTACAATCTCGGAGACAGGGATCTGCTGAATGGACAACTGAAAACGGCTGCCGCCAAGGCTTATAAAATGGCCGGAATTCACCAGCCGAAAAAAGAGATTGATATAGCGGAAATTTGCGAGCCCTATGCCTTCCAGGAGCTTTTGTGGTGTGAAAAGCTGGGATTCTGCGGCGATTGCCAGGGCGGTAAGCTGATCGACAGCGGCGTAACCCGGATGAACGGCGCTTTGCCTGTCAACCCATCCGGAGGTGTGCTTGCCATGAATCCCTACGTTTCCAGGGGTCTCTACCGGCTGATAGAATCGGCGCTTCAGATCAAGGGAAGGGCAGGGGAACACCAGGTCGATAAAAAGGTTAAAACGGCATTGGCTCACGGGACCCATGGATTTGCCGGGCAATGCCATTCCGTCGTTATTTTAGAAGGTTAGGAGGTAATGAACATGGGGAAAGCCGTCGCAGTTATCGGAACAGGTCAGACACGGCATGGAAGAAGGAACGATGTCAGTTATCCTGAATTGGTCAGGGAAGCGGTCAAGGCCGCGCTCGAAGATGCGGGAATAACACCGAAAGATATAGAAGGGGTCGTATCGGGTACGATGCCGTCCATGATGGAGGGCATTTCCGATACACATCTTTATTTTGCCGAGGCTCTCTGTGAAATTGGAAAGCCGGTCTTGAAGGCTGAAACGTGCGGTAGCACAGGACAGTCCATCGCACACTGCGGCTTCTATTGGGTCGCTTCCGGCATGGCGGACATCATCCTCGTAGTCGGAATGGAGAAGATGTTTGAGGGGGATGCGCAGGCCGCCATGAGCACCGTTGCCGATCCCTGGTTCCTGAAGCCGTTCTCCGCCGGTGCACCAGGTGTTTTTACCATGCAGGCGATGGAGTGGATGAATCGATTCAAGATCCCGGACGATAAGGCGCGGGAAGCGGCATCGCTCATATCACTGACTCACCATGACAGTGCCCTAGACAATCCTTTCGCTCATATCAAGATCAAGATGTCGATAGAAGACGCGAATACTGCGCCTATCATCACATATCCCGTTCGCCTCTTTGACGTATGCCCCACATCGGACGGAGCCTGTGCCGTCGTCCTCGCATCTGAAGAGAAGGCAAAAAAGATCTGCAAGAAACCGGCATGGATCAAGGGATTGGGATTCAGGGGAGAAGAGTTCTTCTTTGGTGAAAGCAACAAATCCATCTGGCCCAGCGCCACCGAAGCGGCCAAACACGCCTATGAGCAAGCGGGCATTAAGAACCCCATGAAGGAGCTCGATGTTGCAGAGGTCTATAACCCTTTCACCTACCAGGAAATGATTTTCTATGAGTGCTTCGGTTTTTGTCCGAGAGGGAAGGCCCCGGATTATGTGTTGAAGGGGAAATTCAGTAAAAAAGGCGAACTGCCCTGTGATCCGTCAGGCGGCGTGCTGTGCACCAATCCCATCGGCGCATCAGGACTCATCAGGCTGGCCGAAGTGGCGCTGCAGGTAACAGGCAAAGCCGGCGCAAGGCAAATTGACGGCGCAAAACTGGGCTTGTCTCATGCCATGGGTGGTATCGATCAATTTAATGGCGTAACTATAGTCGGAGCGGAGCTATAATCCTGTGGAAAATATAGGCTGAAATAGTCTGAGCGTAACAGAAGGAGGTTTTGGTCATGGCGGATGAAAAACCCAAAGAAAAACCGCGCGAGATGAGGGCCGAGGTTTCTGTACAGTATGAAATGGCGGTAGGAAAAAACTGGCATAAGTTTTTTGAAGGTTTGAAGGAAGAAAAAATCCTTGGAACCAAGTGCAAGAAGTGCAGCCGGATCTTCGTTCCTCCCCGGTCATTCTGCCCGCGCTGTTTTGACGATAATGAAGAATGGGTTGAAGTGGGTCAGGAGGGAATCATTGAGACATGGTGCTACTCGAACCTGATGTTCTATGGACAGATTCTCAAGCCGCCTTTCATTTCCGTTCAGGTAGTCCTGGATGGAACGGATTTGGGGTTCCAGCACCGAATTGCCGGATTCGACCTGTCGGATTTCGAGAAAGTCAGGGAGCTTGTCAAATTCGGCGGAAGGGTCCGGGTGGTGTGGAACAAGGAAAAGAAGGGGAATATTTTCGACATCGATTACTTCGAGCTCGTAAAATAGGGAGGGTTGTATATGACAAAAGAATTCGAAACCGTCATCAATGCTGTATCATTGCCTTATCGCTGGGCCCTGGGGCCGGCATGGACCCGCTTCTTTGATGGTCTGAAAGAAGAGAAAATTTACGGGACCCGATGCAAAAAATGCAAAAAGGTTTATGTTCCGGCGAAGTCCTTCTGTCCGGAATGTTATGATGACATCGATACATGGTCGGAAGTGTCCCCGGAGGGAACGCTGACATCATGGACCATGGTTCAGAAAAGCTTTGCCGGCCAGGTAAAGGAGCCGCCTTACATCATAGGGTTGATTCGCCTGAATGGGGCGGATTGTGACTTCGTCCATTTCATCGGGGGAATAGATATGGCGGACCAGCAGAAAACAAAGAAAAAACTTAAGGCCGGAATGAAGGTTAAAGCGGTATGGAGTAAAGAGAAACATGCCGACATCAACGACATATCCTATTTCAAGCCGTTGAAATAGACGTTCCGATAATATGGCAAACAGGGAAGGTAAACATGTATTTTAACGAGGATCACGAAGCACTGAGAGATTCATTAAAGCGTTTTATTGACCGGGAGATCAATCCTAATATGGATGAATGGGAGGAAACCACGGTTCCTCTCCACGACCTTTTCAAGAAAATGGGGAATCTCGGATTTCTCGGGGTCCGTTATGATCCAAAGTACGGTGGCCAGGGGCTAGATTATTGGTTTGACACTGTTGTCCTGGAAGAACTCGGGCATATCCATGGAATGGGGGTTTCTACAGCCATTGTAGTACAAACCCATCTGGCTACCCCCTCCATCGATATGTTTGGGAGCGACTATTTGAAGGAAAAATACTTGAAACCGGCTATCGCCGGAGATGTAGTAACAGCCCTGGCTGTAACGGAGCCAGACGCCGGGTCGGACGTATTTGCCATTAAAACAAAGGCGGTTCGAAAAGGTGACCACTATATCCTGAACGGATCGAAGACATACATCACCAACGGAGTCCAGGCTGATTACCTGACCCTTCTTGCAAAAACATCGGATGAAGGGGGATACCACTCTTTCGGACTATTCGTCGTTCCGTCAAATCTGTCTGGTTTCGTGGTGAATAAAAAGCTCGATAAGCTGGGATTGAGAAGTAGTGATACGGCGGAACTTTTTTTTGATGATGTAAAAATTCCCGCTGAAAATATGATTGGTGAAGAAGGAGAGGGATTCATTTATCAGATGAAGCAATTCCAGCATGAGAGATTTGCCACTTTGCCGGGTACATATATATGTGTAAAAGATATGATCGAGCTGACATTGAACTACATCAAGCAGAGAATTGTCTTTGGGAAGCCCCTGAGCACTAGGCAGGTTTTGAGGCATCGCCTGGTAGGCTGGACAACCGAGGCGGAATGCCTGAAGCAATTGACATATCACATCGTTCGGATGAAAATGGCGGGACTCGATGCTACACGCGAGATCTCCATGGGCAAGCTGATCGGTGGGCAACTGATCAGGCATGTTGCGGATGGCTGCCTGCAGATGTTTGGGGGCATGGGCTTCATGAATGAAACCCTGATTTCGAGATATTACAGGGACACACGCATCATGTCCATCGGCGGCGGCGCCGACGAGGTCATGTGCGAAATCATCGCCAGGTTGGAGGGATATTAGACAGGGTTTGTACGGCATTAATAAACACCCATCGTTCTTCTTACGAGAGACAATAATCCGCGTCCAAGTTCACAAACTGAATTCCAAATACAACAAAATCATTGGAAAACAAATTTTTTAAAGGAGGGGGAAAATGAAAGAGGCTGTGGCATTACAGCAGAATCTGTTGCGCCGTCAGGCAGTGGGAGACTTTTTAAAACGTACGGCAAAAAGACATCCTGACAGAGTCGCATTCAAGTTTCGTGATAAGGTGTATACATACAAGCAGCTTGATTCCGCTGCAAACCGTGCCAGTCATGCTCTTCACGATATGGGATTTCGCAAGGGTGATGTCATGGCCATCCTCTCGCAGAATTGCCATCAAATGGCCGTTTTAATGTGGGCGTGTTTCAAATCCGGTATCTGGTATGCACCGGTCAATTTTCTTCTGAAGGGACCGGAGATTGTCTATCAGGTAAATCACTGCGATGCGAAAATCTTCATTGTTGAGAGCGCATATGTGGACACTGTGAAAGC
This sequence comes from Syntrophales bacterium, assembly GCA_050011475.1. Classification (GTDB taxonomy): domain Bacteria; phylum Desulfobacterota; class Syntrophia; order Syntrophales; family JBEKJA01; genus JBEKJA01. Next base: position 1,458 of record JBEKJA010000106.1, on the reverse strand, counting down.
AATTTCAGGCGAATTGAAGGCAATTGAAAAATATGGGTTGATCAACCTGGCCGGACTCAGTCTGCCGGATGGCTGGTTCGATGCCGATAGCCTGTTCTCGGAAAAGTATAGTGATGCCGAACCCGAGGTCATCATCAACGGAGAAGACGTTGCATCGATTATTTATACCAGCGGAACGACAGCCGCACCCAAGGGCGCCATGCTTTCCAACAGCAGCTACTTTTCACAGGCCGGCAATTTTGTAACCCCTGCCGGGGCATGGATTGAAGAAACGGACACCATGATGCTGAATATCCCGCTTTTCCATGTCGGGGCTTCATCCATCTTTGTGGCCATAACGAAAGTCGGTGGAAAAGTAGCCTTTACATACGGGATTGATCCCACGGAGGCGTTGAATCTTATCCAGAACGAAAAGATCACAGGGTTGATCTGGCCGCCGACCCTGTTTGCTGGACTGCTGCACATGCCATTGGACAAATACGATCTGAGCTCGCTCAGAAAATGTGTCTGGTTCGGCGGGTCCATGCCTTTGGATGCATTGCAGAAATGGATGGATCTCTGCCCGGACGCAACATTTGGCGTACACTGGAGCCAGACGGAAATCAATGTAACCGGCACCATAACCTATTTCAAAGATAAGAAGCTTCCAAACGCGGGTAATATCATTGGAAGGACACTACCGGACGCGGAAATCATCATTGTTGATGGATTTGATAACGAACTTCCTCAGGGGGAAGTCGGTGAGATTGTTCTGAGATCACCTTCAGTAATGATCGGGTATTATAAGGATCAGGGGAAGACGGCGGATACGTTGCGCAATGGATGGCTTCATACGGGAGATGTTGGACAGTTGGGGGAGGATGGCTTTTACTACTTCGTCGATCGCGTCAAAGACATGATCAAGTCTGGGGGTGAAAATGTTTCCTGTCTAGAGGTGGAAGAAGTGCTGAACGCCCATCCTGAAGTTCTTGTAAGTGCGGTGTTCGGAGCACCCCATCCTTACTGGATTGAGGGGGTTACTGCTGTGATCGTCCCCGCATCAGCGAATCTGACTGAAGATATCCTGATGGAATATGCGCGCAATCAAATGGCAAAGCATAAAGTACCCAAGAAGTTCGTCCTGGTGCAGGGCAATGAGCTTCCGGTAAGCCCCACAGGCAAGATCCTGAAAAGGGAACTCAGAAAAATGTATCAGAACATATACAAAGACGTGAAAGGCAAATGAGAAGGCTTTTAAAGCAATCATCTTGAACGTGTTTCCAAAGTAGTCGCCCTGAACTTTTTTCAGGGTCTGAATTTCTTTTTCTGGAGTTGATTCATGTTCAAAAATTTATTTTCACCGATCGATATGGGAACACTCCAGTTGAAGAATCGGATTGTCATGACCGCAATGCATCTCAATTATACGCCCGGAGGCGAAGTCAACGATCGGATTATCGCCTTTTACAGGGAAAGAGC
>JBEKJA010000105.1:0-7965 GCA_050011475.1 Syntrophales bacterium | reverse complement strand
GTAGCAATGTTTATCTCTCTCAGAGATAACCCACCCGCATTGAATATATAAGAGTCAACCTCCCCCCTGCAATATGGGTTTATTACTTCATCCGAATACTCTAAGTTGGCATGGCCTTCAACATGGCTTATCGTATTTTCGAGAAACATCTCTGCCATCCTACTAGTATTCTTTGGTATAAAGTCTTGGAGCTGAAATATTACTTGAACTTTACCGCACCATTTGCATATATATGAAGGGTATCTCTCAAGTTTTAATTCATGATCGTCATCATTCACGCAAGGAATATTAAAAGCCAGCAAACTAATCCCCTGCTCATTTATTCCAGAATATTCACCATTGTAAAAAGAATTAATTCTTACAACAGGATAATTCCATATCTCATTTCCGGTTACTGAAACAAATTTTATACCATCCTTAGAAACGTCGAACAGTTCCCTAGAATCACTGGGTAAGCATTTCAAAAATGGATAAGTCAATTCTGAGATATCAGGTGCTATATACCCATTAAGAATATTCTCCCCACCGATCAAAATCTTCATATCAATATCTTTGCCCCCTGTTTCAAATTTTGTTCTCAAATTCCAACCTCCTGGCCCGTAAATTTTGTCACTCTCCATTGTCAAAAGCATCTTTGTGTAACCGCCGCATATATAGTATTTAGTATTACTTTTATAATTAAAGATTTTTTCCATATATTATAAAAATATAGATATATTAAAATACTTTGGTTTTGTGAAGGTTACACCGTTTTTGACAAATCTGATAAAAAGGCAACCTAGCGCAATACGCTGATGGAAATCAGTAACCACCATACCCAGATTGTATCCCATGGTTCCTTCAAAATATATATGCGTTATCCGTTGGGTAGCTACCCAGCAGAACTCACTTGACCTGAACAAGCCGCCTAGAAGCTTATCTTCAAAACTTGTATCGATAATCATTTTGCAATCTCCATCAAGTATTTTTTGCTCAGTCTGCCAGTTTCAATCAATGTCCTGAGATATGCAGCTCTCTTCTCAGGCAGGAAGTTTTTAGAGAACGCCACTAAATAACTAAAATAATCTTTCTGAATTTCATGCCCTACATACGATTTTGGATTCAGAAACGGGGAATCAGTATAACGCAAAAATCGCATGTTGTAATTTTTGCCCTTGTCTAAAATGTACGCCTTCAGCGACTTTGACAAAAAGACATTCGGAAATGTGCTTTTAAATCCCAAGTCAAGCGCCCCTTGAAATCCCCACTCCCAAAAATCCTCATACTTCATAAAATAAGTGTCTGCTAATTGCCGCAACTTTGTCATTGTTGGGAACCATTTCCAATCTTCAAGGCGTGTTGCCCCCTTGAAAATATTAATGTATTTTGATTCTCCAAGGCTTTCAGAGCTATGCGGCATATGTGACATACTGAAAGCCCTTTGATATTCCAGACAAAAGCGTTTCGTTGCTCCCTCTGGGGATAATGCCCGATAGTCAAACCACTTTAATTCGTATAATTCTTTTTCGTCTTTCATATTCGCCTCATAATGATTATACTGGATTGCCGGACTTTTTAGACGGGAAAATAAAATATTTCGTCAATTCAAAAACTTATAAATTCCAACTTTGTCAATCCAATTTGTCACATCTAAATTTGTCAATTCCAAATTTGTCAAAATTCCCGTTGTTTCTGGGATTGACAAATTCGCCATTATACAAATTACACTAATACTAATACTTAATATTATTTATTATATATTATAATACAAACTAATATTATAATACAAGTTTACGTTTTTATTCATTATCTTCCTATGGAAGATAAGAATTAAAAACGGGGAATTTTGTCAATCTTGATTTGTCAAAGTTGAACCCCAGAAATTTATTTTATTTTCCCGTCTAAAAAGTCCGTGTTTTCAGTATAATTATTTAGGACGGAAAATTTATGAACTTGATAATTGGAAATACTTTTACAAAGGCATATGGCAATGATCCCAGCATCGATGTCAATGCGACTGCTGAAATCTACGATTGCCTTTCGTATGTTGTCCCGAACCATGAACTTATTGCAAAGAAGATGCATGAGAAAGACCCAGAACATTATGATGGAACTTGGGATGGCGTTAAATCTTTCTACAACCGTAGGAATGGTTTATTCCTAACTGGCTTTCTGGATAAAGTCACTGATCGCTTAATGAATCGTGGCTTACCATTCATGCTGACAGATAGGCGTTCAAAGCCCCACGTTGCCCCAGAAGGCGGCAATTATGATTTAGAAGGCATAGAGCTGCGTGATTATCAGACAAGGGCAAGAAAAGACTTCCTGAGCCATAAGATATGCGGCCTTTCAATGCCCAGAGGGGTCATCCATGCAGCAACCGGAGCTGGAAAAACGGAAATTGCGGCTTCTGTCATCCGGGGCCTCAATGTGCCGACTATGTTTATGACTCATAGAACGCATTTGTTACGTCAGACTGCTGCCCGCTTTGCCAAGCGTATGCCTGAGCTTAGTCAGCGCATTGGTATTGTTGGGGACAGCGATTATAGCCCAAATTTTATTACATGTGCCACTGAAGGTATTACATGGAACAACTATTGACAATAAAAGACGTTGCTAATCTATTGCAAATATCCCATAAGACGGTATATGCAAATGCAAAAAATTTCGGAGGATTTTATCCTCTGGGCATACAGGTATTGAGATTCAGGGCGGAGGACATTTATGAGCGTTTGGAAAGAAGAGAGGGGCTGGCGTTATCGGTTTCGCCTTCTGGGAACCAAATACAACGGGAGCTTTTTCAAGACCAAAAGGGAAGCAAACGCAGCAGAAACAGAACGAAGAAAAGTAGTCAAGATGGAACTGAAGAAAGTGACCCGCACAGTCTTTTCAGAGGTCGCAAACAAGTATCTTGATTATTCAAAGCGCAAACATGCTGACCAGACCTACAAGTATAAGGCGTTTGTTTACGCCTCATTTATCGGCCATTATGACGATATGCCGATTGAGGCAATAAGACCCCAGCATATTCATGAATATTTGAATACAAGGCCGTCTAACCACAATTACAACGCACATAGGAAAGACCTCTCCGCCCTGTGGACTTTTGCCAATCGGCAACTGGGCATGACTATTTCCAACCCCTGCCATAAGATTGACAAAATGCCATGGACTCCCAAAAACAAAGTTATCCCGCCTGAAGATGTAATATTGAAATTGATAATGGCCGCAGACCCAGAAACAGACGAACAGGATTTACTGCTGGTTGTCATTCATACATTGGGCCGCATCGATGAAGTTCTAAGAATGAAATGGGACGATGTCAATTTTGAAAAGAGGACAGTCACTCTATGGACACGCAAGCGCAAGGACGGCGCTTATGAATCTGACGCCTTGCCCATGGGAGATGATCTTTATGAAGTATTGATGAAGAGATGGAAAGAAAGAGAGCAGGAAACTTGGGTATTCTATAATAATGATACTGGAGATAGATATTATCATCGCCCAAAGATGATGGCCTCTTTGTGCAAACGTGCAGGAATCGAACCTGTAGGAAAGGGATTAAGGAAAATATCAAGGGGTAAGAACAAGGGGAAATATGAGGATGCTGATCTTTATATAGGCTTTCATGCGCTCCGTCACTTCATGGCTACTTATCTGGCAGATCAAGAAAAAGTTGGAGTCAAAGCTGTGTCTGGATTACTGCGCCATAAGAACCTCAGAACCACCGAAATCTACCTTCATTCTATTGATGAATCCCAGCGCATAGCAATTGACAAAATTCAGGGCAAATTTACATCAAAAAATGCAAATGTTCCCACTGAATGTTCCCACCTGATAAAAGAAAGGGCTGCGAAATAACCGCAACCCTTTGATATTACTGGTCGGGGCGGGGTGATTTGAACACCCGACATCCTGCTCCCAAAGCAGGCGCGCTACCAAGCTGCGCTACGCCCCGTTACCAATTCATGCCAGTGCCGACTTTCACCGGCAGGACAGATTTTAAGAAAGATCCGGATGTGTTTTAATATATTCTTTCAGTTTTGCTACAGCACTGGCCCGGTGGCTCATACGGTTCTTCTCATCCGATTGCAATTGCGCCACTGTGACTTCGAGTTCCGGAAGATAAAAAACCGGATCATAGCCGAACCCTCCTTCTCCAAGGGGTCTGTCGTATATCACTCCACGCCACTTTCCTTCAAATGTTTCATACGATCCATCAGGCCTGTAAAGCACAAGGATGCATCGAAAGGCAGCATTCCTTCGTTCAAAAGGAATCCCATCGAGTTTCTTCAACAGCTTCTCGATATTCAGGCGATCATTCTGCTCCGGTCCGGCATAGCGCGCTGAATATATACCGGGCTCACCGTTCAAATACTCTACCTCAAGCCCCGAATCATCTGCAAGAGCAATTTCTCCAGTGGTAATCGCAGTTGATCTTGCTTTCTTCAGTGCATTTTCAACAAATGTACTGCCATCTTCCACAACTTCCGGAATATCCGCATAATCGAGGAGTGATGAAATGACAATACTCTCACCTGACAGTATTGCCTGAATCTCCTGGATTTTTCCATGATTCCTTGATGCAAGGACTATCTTTTTCAGGAAAGACCTCCAAGAATTTCGATCTGCGCTTCTGTCAGTTTGGCGATACCCTTAACCGCAACATCTGTCATGCGATCAAGTACCGAGCGATCAAAAGGAGCTGCTTCTGCGGTTCCTTGAACTTCAATAAAAAGCCCGCCGCCTGTCATAACAAAATTCATATCCACTTCGGCCTTTAAATCTTCCTCATATTCGAGATCAAGTAGAACCTCTCCGTTCACCATACCGATACTGATTGCAGAAACAGAATCCTCAATGGGAAGTTTCTGAATCATACCCCGCTCCCTCAGTCTGCGAAAAAGGTCCACCAGGGCTACAAAACCACCGGTGATCGAGGCTGTTCTGGTCCCGCCATCTGCCTGGATGACGTCACAGTCGATATAAATGGTCCGCTCTCCGAAAGCTTTCAGATCGGTCACGGCACGCAGCGATCGGCCAATAAGCCGCTGTATCTCATGGGTGCGGCCACCCACACGTCCCCTAGCGGATTCACGGGGAATCCGAACCTGTGAAGACATGGGCAACATTGAATACTCCGCTGTCAGCCAGCCACGGCCGGTATTCTTTAAAAAGGCCGGCACTTTATCCTCTATGGAGGCTGTACAGATCACCCTGGTACGGCCCATCTCGATCATTACCGAGCCTTCAGCAAACTCGATAAAATCGCGGCTGATGCGCAACGGCCTCATTTCGTCCCAGGCTCTTCCATTATCTCTCATGGCATTTCTTTCCTGAAATAGGCCTGAATGCTGTGCGCCAGAGCGTGGGCAACATCATGACGAGTGGATTCGTCCATGATCTTTTTTCTGTTTTCTTCCTGTGTTGCAAATCCAATCTCCATAAGTACATAAGGTACTCCGATGGATTCCTGGAGCGGTAATGGCGCTTCACGAAGTCCCCTGCCCTTCCTTGGAAATACATTCTCCTGGTCTTTTAAAATCAGGCGGGCAAGGCGTACACTTTCATTGAGATAACTGTTGGCAGCCATATCTCTGACAATATTGCCGGCTTCACCCGATTCACGGCTTTTCTGAGTCCCGGTCTGACGGCCGAATCCTGAAAAATAAACTTCGAAGCCGGATGCAGCCTTCCCAAACCCCGCGTTCAAATGGATGCTCACAACGATGGCAGGTTTTACGGATGTGATGAAGCGGGAACGTTCCTCTCCGCTCATTGTTTTGTCCGATGTTCTGGTAAGCCAAACCGTTACCTGCCCCGATTTTTCCAGCTCCTGTTTTACGAGAAACGCTATAGCAAGCGTCAGATCTTTTTCCACTATGCTGCCTGTAATCCGAACCCCACTGTCTGTTCCGCCATGGCCGGGGTCGATTATAACCCGATATTGAGGCTGAGACTGAGGAAATGCATCTGATCGGCCGGGGAGAAAAGTGATTCCACCGATGACAATGAATGCAATTAAAGCCTGTATGGCAACTTTACGTAAGTTCATCACCGGACCGTATTCTTTAAATGGTTGGTTTTCATACAGTATTACTCCCCCTGTTGTCAACCCTAATGGTTCGCGAAGGATCGGATGACGAAGGTGACAGATCAGGATTTTCTGGTGCGCTCAACCGTTAAAATATCCTTGAGTTTCTTGAGATCGGCCACCACTTCATTGAACTGTTTGAGGTCTCTCACATCCATGCGGAAGGTGCATACCGCCTTCATCTCAGCGTTCGTCTCAACCTCTGCATGGCTGATGTTCACGTCTCGTGCTGTGATGATCCCACTGACCTCGGCAAGAATCCCCTTCTTATCGCGGCAGACGACACGAAGCTGTACTGGAAAGGTTTGGCGGTCCTTGACATGCCACTCCACTTCGACAAGACGCTCCGCATCCATATCCTGTGCATTTGGACAGTTTGCCATGTGGATCGTGATGCCTCGGCCACGTGAAATATATCCGATAATATCGTCGCCGGGGATCGGTTCACAACAACGGGCAAATCGCACCATGACGTCTTCAATTCCGGTCAGGGATATGCCAACGGAGCTGGGGGCAGTTTTCTTGACAGGTTTTTCCGGTTGTACTTCCTCCAGCTTGGCCGGCTCCTCCGGCAGCATGCGGTTCACAATATGGCGTGCTGATAGTTTCCCATAGCCGATAAGGGCAAGCAGGTCATCCAGCGTATCGACATTCTGCTCTTTCAGAAGCTCCTGAAGCTCCTCGGATTTGACGAACTGGGTAAACTTTATCGGATGGCGGCGGAATTCTTTTTCAAGCAAGTCCTTGCCAAGCAATACACTTTTTTTCCGTTCTTCCGTTTTGATCCAGCTCTTGATCTTCGATCGAGCTCGTGAGGTTACGGCAAACTTCAACCAATCCTTGCTTGGGTGATGGCCTGCTTGTGTTATGATCTCTACGGTGTCTCCATTCTGCAGTTCATATTTGATGGGTACGATGGTGCGATTGACCTTTGCACCTATGCACTTATTGCCCACATCCGTGTGAATACTGTATGCAAAATCGATTGGCGTGGCCCCTTTCGGGAATGAGCGTACATCCCCGCCCGGTGTGAATACGTAAACCTCATCAGGAAACAGCGCGAGCTTCAGATTCGACATGAACTCTCTTGGATTCTTGAGTTCCTGCTGGACTTCAAGAAGCTCTCTGAGCTTCTTGATTTGCCGATCGTCGTCCTTCTGGTCTTTTCTTTTTTCCTTATATCGCCAATGTGCCGCGATTCCTTCTTCAGCCCATTCATGCATGGCGCGTGTACGTATCTGGACTTCCATCCGCTCTCCATAGGGGCCGATCACCGTCGTATGCAGAGAACGATAATTATTCGCCTTCGGCATTGCAATATAGTCTTTGAATCGCCCCGGTACCGGCTTCCAGAGAGCATGGACCATGCTCAATGCCTCGTAACATTCCTTGTCCACATTTGACTCAAGGATGATACGGAAGGCCGTAAGATCGTATACTTCGTCGAATGTAATCTGCTGCTCCTGCATTTTCCTGTAGATGCCATAAAAATGCTTTGGCCTTCCTTCGACCACCGCTTTCAGCCCGACTTTCTCCGTTTCCCTGCGTAGGATGGCCTTTACCTCCTCGGTATAGGCGGTCCTTTCATCCCGCTTTTTTTCGATTCGCTTTGCCAGATCCGTAAATGCACGCGGATAGAGGAACAGGAAAGACAAATCTTCCAGCTCCGTTTTCATCCAGTTGATCCCAAGGCGATTTGCCAGGGGCGCATAAAGCTCAAGGGTTTCTTTTGCTATATAAAGCTGCCTTTCTTCCGTGTGAAACTGCAGCGTCCGCATATTGTGAATTCGATCGGCAAGACGGATTACGATGATTCTTATATCTGAAGACATGGCGAGGATCATCTTGCGAAAATTCTCTGCCTGCCGTTCTTCCTGACTTGCAAAAGTGAT
>JBEKJA010000104.1:0-12217 GCA_050011475.1 Syntrophales bacterium | reverse complement strand
TGACGGAAGACGGCCTTTGGGCCTCCAAACTGCGCCTTGACCAGCCCTTGATGATCGCGGAGGGGGTAAGGCGTAATATATTCCCCTGTGAAGATATGGCACTTTTTGCCGCCACGGTTGCGCCATTCGTTTATGATGGAGACCAGGATCTCTCCATTCATACCAGGAATCTGACACCAAGGCTTCGCAAAGCGTACAAACGGATGAATGACGCCTTGAAGCCGTTGGCACATCGTATGAAGGCCGCAGGTTTTAAAAGCCCCATGCTCTATCCATGGACGGCTGCGGTGATGTTTGATTGGGCATGCGGGACGAATTGGGATGACCTGGTCAGGGCATATGGCATTGCCGATGGAGATCTGGCAATGCTTATTTCCAAGACCTCGGATAACCTGCGCCAGATCATGTCACTGCGCGACTCGCATCCTGAAACAGCCGGGTTGGCTGTTCAGGCGCGGGAGGCAATCCTCCGGGAACCGATGTTCTTTTGAACAAGGTTATTTATCATTGCCAAGAATTTTCTCGATAGCGGGTATATTTGCGCCGCTTATTGCCTGTCCTTTGATAAAGAAAAACGGAGTTCCCTGGATGCCTGCTTCATGGGCGATACTCTCATAGTGGCCTATAACTTCATCCGCCGCCTTGGTATCTTCACATTTTTTAAATTTCATATCGTCCAATTTTCCGGACATGGCTTCTTCAAAAGCTTTCGTCCGATCTTTTGAACAGAGAACATACCGGGCTTTGTCTTTCGCATTGGGATGCATCGGCAGGGGGAGGAAGAAAATATACTCGGTTACGTCGGTCCGCTTGGAGAAGAACTCAAAGGCCTTCCGGCAATACGGACAATCGGGGTCGGTGAACTCAATAACACTGGTTTTCCCGTTCCCCACTTTGATGGCTTTATCCAGGGGGACCTTCTTCATCTTCTGGGCGAGCATCTCCATTTTTCTCTCATAGGTAAGGTTCTTCATATCTTTTGTGAAAATGTTTCCAGAAATGACGCACTCCGCCTGCGGGGAGTAATAAATGATTTCGCCCTCCGTGACGATTTCGTATATCCCAGTTATCTGCGTCGGCTTGACGGTCTCTACCTTGATATTAGGGAAATTCTTTTTGAATGATTCTTCAGGGGTCAGGCAAAAAGCCGCTTGCGCTGCAAATAGGCATACAATAAAGCAAAAGGCGTAAATAACATTTTTCAATTTCATGGCATCCTCTCTATGGCAAATAGTCCGGGAAATCGACTGCACTGCATGGATTCTGAGCATGAAATATAAGAGAACGGCTGAATCCTGTCAATCAATTATTAATACCAATATACTCTCTTCATACAAGTCAATATAATCCTCCTATCCGGTCCGTGACCGGATTCTGCCGGATTGAAAGCACCAGGTGATATGCAGGGAATTATTATCGTCATTCACCATAAAGTTATTCACTTTATATTATAAATTTTTATTGCATTTGTTATATTATCCAATTGTTTTGCTGTGAGTGCCCCCCCCCCACACACACACATTTTGGGAAAGGATAACCCCTTTATAGGCTTCAATCATATCCTCCTTTTTTTAAACGCAATGTAGCCTACTGAACGCATTGTTTCAAAATCAATCTTCATTTGTTCAATCTGCTTGTGCAATGCCACGATATCAGATAAATCTTTAGCGTGAGCACTTCTCAATGCAGCAATTTCTTCTTTATTCAAATTTACCTACTCTTTGAGAGAACCAATATTCTCCTTCAAAAGGGCAATTTCCGTATTTTGGGAGTTAATGGTTTCCGATTTAGTTTTAATAAACCAATCTTACTGCCAACTTTGTTGGCGGTCGGATTGGTGGATAATGATAAACCGATTTTCTTTGACATGTTGAAGGGTTTTCTCCTATAATTAAATAGTTGATCAATTAATATAACCTTATATCAGGAGGAACCATATGTTGGAAAAATTCAAGTATCTGAGTCCCGAATGGGCCGCAGAGGGATTGAAGCGCCTGAAAGAACAGATCCCCGCGGAAAAAATGCATAATGTCACAACTGCCATGTCAAACATTTATAAGAATTGTCCCGGTGGAGGTGAACGATATCTCTTTATACAGACCGAGAAGGGCCTTTTTACAAAAGTGGAAGTGGGAGAAGGGGAACCGCCTCAGGCCGAATTCAAGATCATAGGTGAATATGAGACATTTGCAAGGATAACCAGGGCTGAATTGGGCGCCCAGCGGGCGATGATGACTGGGAAGCTCAGGCTTCGCGGCAATATGGCCAAGGCCCTTAAGCTTGCCGCCCTCGCCGACAGGATGAATAAGGTCCTGTCTACCATTCCCACTGAATATTGAGGAGATGAACCATGCCAAGAATATTCGATACAAAAGATCCTTATTATATCGATAACCCCGCCCGCGTGAAGGCAATCCAGAAGGAAATGCAGAAAGAGGGTATTGATGTCTACCTCGGTTCACGCATCAGGACGCTGACCTGGACATTGGACGCGTTTATCCCATGGAGAAGTTATGTCATTATTCCCGCCGAAGGTCTTCCCACGCTGTTTACCTTCGTCATTGATGCTACGCGGCTCGCTGATGAATCCTGGCTGGATGAGGATCACGTCCGCGCTTATGCCCCCATGGGTGGGATGGATCAAATTTCAGCCATTTCCGATTTCATCAAGGATGATCTGAATATACAAAAGGGAAGGCTGGGTTATGAAGATGGAATGGCCACATACACCGCGGAAGGCAATCTCACTCATTATGAGTATACCCATCTGAAAGATGCCCTGTCCGGCTTTGAGTTTGTGAACGCGCATGAAATCGTCGATACCCTGTCCATCATCAAGGATCAGGGAACAATCAATCGTTTTCGCAAAGCCTCGCTGATCGTGGATGAGGGTCATAAAGCCGCACGCACGGCATTGGAAAACGGCGGATTCAAGGGAATGACTGAAGCGGTCATCGGCGGTATCGGGGCGCTGGCCATGCGTAAAGCGGGCAGTGTTTCTGAATGGAATTTCGCGGGACTCAATGAAATATCAAGCGGATATCGAACCGGGCTGGGAGCATGCACCCCGCCGACCAATAAGGAAATCAAGGCCGGTGATGCCCTGATGCTCGATTTCCATTCGATGTTCCAGCTTGCCCTGGGAGACCACTCCCACAACTACCTCATCGCGCCGGCAACAAAAAGGCAGCGCTGGCATGCGGATAATTTCGTTGCCCTTGTCCAGGCGGTTCTGGCGAATTACAAAGCGGGGACAACACCGTCAAAGCTTGCCCAGGTCATGATGGACCTGGCGGAAAGCCGTGATTGTGCGGACTTTGTAGTACCGGGTTGTGAACATGGCATTGGCCTCTTCGGGGATGAATGGCGTATTGGAGCAAAGAATGAAGGTCCATTTCCATACTGGACCGACCCCGATCATACTTACCAGGTAAACGAAATGGTGATATGCGCCATGCAGTATGCCTGTCCTGCAGAGGGGATCGGGTTTCGTTATGAGAATCCCATCCTCATTCTGAAAGACGGTTGCGAGTACATGTCCAAATATCCGCTTGCCATTGAGGAGATCGGGTAGTTTTTTCTAATGGATGAATTGGCCGGTCAGAATGAAGTCCGGATGATCGAGGTCGGACCAAGGGACGGTCTTCAGAACCTTGATGCCTTCATTCCCATGGAGCAGAAAATCAGTCTGATCCAAAAACTTGCCGCATGTGGTTTCAGGGAGATCCAGGTAGGTGCATTTGTTTCCCCACAGGCGATCCCGCAATTTCGGGATATGCCTGCCGTCCTGGCAGGATTGGGGACACTCGAAAGGGTTAACCTGACAGCGCTTGTTCCAAATATCCAGGGGGCAAGGAACGCTCTGGACAGTGGAATAAAGAAACTCAATTTTTTCTTTTCCGTAAGCCGCTCCCACAATCTCAATAATGTCCGGCAGACACCTGAAACTTCCATCTCTAATATTGAAGAGATCCTCCGGGAAATCCGGCCTGACACTTCTGTAAAGGTAAGAGTGGATCTTGCCACAGCCTTTGGTTGCCCGTTTGAGGGCCGTATAGAGACGACCCTGGTTTTACACTACGTGGAAAGAATGGCCCGCCTTGGCATTCGCGAAGTGACCCTCTGTGATACTGCAGGACTGGGCAATCCCCGGCTTGTTGGTACATTAAGCAGGGATTGCCTGAAAAATTTTCCGGAGGTTGTCTTCGGGATGCACTTTCACGATACCCGTGGTCTTGGCCTTGCTGAGGAGGGAATCCGTACCTTCGACGGGGCGGTAGGTGGTTTTGGCGGATGTCCCTACGCTCCAGGCGCCTCGGGTAATGTCGCCACGGAAGCTGTGGTGTTCATGTTCGAGGAAATGGGAATCAAAACAGGAATCAGCCTTCCAGGGCTGCTGGATGTGGCCGGATTCCTGAAAGTGTCTTTTCCAGGAGCCGTTTTACGCAGTGCCCTGCTCGAAGCAGGTCTTCCGAAACCCTTCGGCCCGCTTTGATGAAACCTCAGTCAAGGATTATTTCTTTCTCGCTGGTGTCTTTGCGAGCGCAGCAAAGCATTCTTACAAAATAGTTTATAAGATTGCCGCGTCGGACTTTGTCCTCCTCACAATGCCCCCCATTTTTAGTAAGCCACTCTAAATCGAGGCTACTTCTTCCAGAAGGATCATTTCCAGCCCTGCATCGAGGTACGCACTGATCTGTTTCGAAAATGCAGAAAAATGCGGTGTGCCTGCATGCGTCTGAAAGGCTGCCATGTCCTTGTATCGCTCGACGATGACGATCATATTCGGGTCGGCCATATCCTTATTCAGGGTATAGTAAATCGTCCCTTCTTCTTTTTTAACATTTTCGAGAAGTCCTTCAAATACTTTCAGGGCCTCATCTACTTTTCCTTCCTTGATCTTCAGTTTTGCGATGACACCGACCATCTGGGACCTCCTTATAGGGTATAATTTATAAATTATGATGGATATCCTGTAATTTCTCTTATCCGATGGTAAAGGGGCATGAGCTGTTTGTACATTTTTTTATAAACATCTTCATACAGGGCGTTGTAGATCTCATGATTTTTCATGTCGGGCTCGAAGGTTGTCCCCGTTCGGGTCATGGCCCTGACGCCCTCTTCGAATGTCTTGTGGAAGCCCAATCCAACCGCGGCATCGATTGCCGCTCCCAGCCCGGATGTTTCATAGATCAGCGGTCTGGCCACGGGGATGCCGAAAATATCCGCAGTCAGTTGAATGCCGTTGCGGCTCTGGGAACCGCCGCCCGATGCAACAAGATGTGTGATGGGAATGCCCGTACGTTTTTCGATGCGCTCTTTTCCTTCCCTCAAAGCATAGGCAATACCTTCTAGAATGGATCGATATAAATGTGAACGCCTGTGGACATCGCCAAAGCCGATGACTGCCCCCTTTGCTTCATGGCCGGGAAAACGGACGCCCGGCGACCAGTAAGGCTGAAGGATCAACCCCATCGATCCCGGAGACACCTCTTCGAGAAAATTCTCAAAGATGTTTTCCGGCTCCACGCCCATCTCGGCAGCTTCCTGTTGCTCCTTTTGGCAGAATTCCTGCTTGAACCAACTTACCATCCAGTAGCCGCGGAATATCTGGACTTCCATCGTATGGTAGCCGGGAATGGCCGAAGGATAAGGAGGCAGGAAGGGTATGGCTTCGATGTACTTCTTGTGCATTACATTGACGGTTGCAGTGGTGCCATAGCTGAGACAACCGGTGGAGGGTTCAAGGCTTCCGGAGCCGATGACCTCACAAGCCTTGTCGGCGGCGGCGGCGATGAGGGGGAGTCCCCTTGGAATTCCTGTTTCAGCGGCGGCATCGGCTGTGATTTCGCCGATCTTACTGCCGGGATGGACAAGGTTTGGCATCAGGTCTCTGCCGACAGGCAGGCTTTTCCATTTCCAGTCCCAGGATGGCGCCCATTCCAGCTTCTTATAGTCAAAGGGAATATATCCTACCTGGCAACCTGTTGAATCCATGAATTCGTTGGTCAGGCGGTAGGTGAGGTACCCGGATAGAAGCAGAATCTTATGGGTCTTCTTGAATATATCTGGCTGGTGGATGCGGAGCCAGTTGATCTCCGCCTCCTTCATGAAATAATCTATGGTGTCAGTGACTCTGGCCAGCTTGAAGAGGGTACCCCACGCGCCGCCCACAGAGGGCAGACCGTAGGTCTTGCGCTGGTCGAGCCAGAGAATGGCAGGGCGAAGGGGTTTCCCCTGGCGATCCACATTGATGATTGTGGCCCTTTGGGTGGTGAGGGAAACTCCAGCAAGACGTTCCTTGTCGATGCCACTTTTCTGCCAGAGTCCCTGGCATGCCTGGCAGAGCGATTTCCAGAAAATCTCGGGATCCTGTTCGGCCCAGCCTGGCTGATCAGAGAAGTATGGCTGGAATATGACCCGCTCCTTGGCGAGAAGCTCCCCCTGGGCATCAAAGATCAGGGCACGGATACTTTGAGTGCCATTGTCGATTGCAAGCAAGAGATCTTTCTGTGCCATCGCCGTTCCCTCCTTTTGAACAATACTGCGGAATGTGCTCGACGGATCCTGTTGTTTGCATCAGTGGTCTTTTCATGATGGAGAAATAGTGTCAACAAAAATTTTGATTTTCAATCTTTTCAAGCGATCAAAGGAAGACACAGACCAGGACCGGTTATTCAGTCGGATATTCTTCTGCCGGATCCATACCTTTTCCTTTGTATAGGAAGCGATCAAGAAGACGATGGAAAGGAGTCCAATCCGATGATTCATCCTGGGCGCTCCGGATAAATTCCTGGAAGGCGTTGACTTTGGCATCGAGATCATCCACCTGGTGGACGATAAGAGCCTCCAGAGTTTTGGGGCGCTTGGGCGACCCATATTCTAGGGCGCCATGATGGCTCAGCAGGATATGCCTGAGCTCCATGGCTTTCTGTTCCGGAAAGTTTTTCAGGGATACAATCCGTGAGTCAATCATTTCCACCCCGATGATGATGTGCCCGATAAGGCGGCCGGCATCGCTGTAGTCAATGAGACCGTCATACGTATATTCGTGGATCTTTCCGATGTCATGGAGAATGCCTCCCGTCAGAAGAAGATCCCGGTTTATAACGGGATAGTGACTGGTAACAAAATCCAGGATGCGCACAACGGATAAGGTATGCTCAAGCAGTCCCCCAAGGCAGACATGATGGAACCCTTTGGCAGCTGGTGCACGCTGAAATAGATGGCTAAAAGTCTGATCGTTAAAAAATGCGTTGAGGAGAGCCTGGTAATCGGAGTCCGTGACCTTTTCCATATACTTCGTCAAATCAACAAGCATTTCCGCAGCGGGGCGAACAGCTGCAGGAAAAAAATCCAATGGATCATATTCGTTGTCCATGACTTCCTGAAGATTCTGGATAGAGAGCTGCAGGATGTTACGGTAGCTCAATGCACGGGCCTGAATCCACACCAGACTTCCTTTCCGAAACTTCTTTTCCCACTCAATTGCCTCTTCCCAGATCTTTCCTTCCACTTCTCCCGTACGGTCCTTTAATTTGAGGTTCAGGTAGGGTGCCCCTTTCTGTGAATAGACGAGGCTTTTTTCCGCTACTAAAAAAATATCGCTGATCCGATCGCCCGGTTTTACGTCCTTGATGTACAAATTTTTTTTGTTCACAGATGAATCCGCCTTTCATGGGTGTATATTTTCATCCTGCCGCGCCTGACCGATCCTACCAGGGTGATGCCTGCCGTTTCTGCTTCACGGATAGCGGAGGTTGTCGGTACCGATATGGAAATGAGTATCGGCACCCCAAGGGTCCATACTTTTTGCACGATTTCCGTGTATACCCGGCCGGTACGTACTATGACCATGTTTTTACAGTCTAGGCCTTTCAGGAGTGCATATCCGCCAAGCATATCTATCGCATTATGCCGTCCTATGTCTTCTCTGACAACGATCAATTCCTCCGGGCGGGCAAGGGCCGCACCGTGTGTTCCACCGGTTTCATCGTGGAGACGGCATTGTTCGAGGAAACTGTCCATGAGATGCTGTACATTGGATAAGGTAAGGTGCACCGGCGACTCGCAAAGGGGGGTGCGGATCATTTGGCCGGTGATTGATCGAGACCCGCTTGATGCTACTGCGACATTCTCCACTTTGGGCGGTTCGATCGGTTTTTGTATCATCACCGATACAGTGACCTTTTCTTCATCCTTTTGAATATCGATAAGATCATTCTTATACCGAATCAGCCCCTCGGATTGCAGCCAGCCGACGGCAAGTTCATCGATATGGCTTCCCGTGCATGCCAGTGTCACAACCTGGTGGGAATTGAGAAGAATCCGGAGCGGAACCTCACGGATAATGGCATCGGGTTCGGACTTCAGGGCGTATCCGTCATAGCTTAATACAGTCCTGATCACAACATCGCTTTTGCTTAAACCGCTGTTCATTTACCTGGCACCTGGCCTTTCGCGTAGAATGCGGTGCTCCCCTGTGCGTATGGTCAGTTTGACACGGTCAAAATATTCCATCAAGGGTATGATGAACTTTCGTGATACTCCGGTCAAGTCCCGAAACGTGGCCGGTGTCGCCTGACCTTCTTTCATCAGGAGAGCTCGATAATCCTCCCGCAGCTTGCTGATGTGGTCCCGATGGAAGTATAATTCTTCTCCCGCTCTGATCAGAGAGCCCTCGTGCAGCATGACTTTCAGGACCTCCAATACGCCTTCTCTTTGACTGGTGAAGCGATCAAGGATTTCACGAAGTGTGGGTGGGGATAAGCCCCCCTGAATAAAGAGACTCTCGACATTTTTTTGCAGGGCACTTAAATCCTCTTCAAGTCTGACCCGATGAGCCGTGAGTCGAACAAATTCGTGATCCATGACAACCTTCTGCACCTTTTCCAGGGATTGGAGAGCCCAGTAAAAAAGTTTCGGACTGACAAAACGTCCTGTAAGGGACCGCAGCTCTTCCCGAGAAACCCCCTCCTTCAGGGGGAATCGTCTGTGGTAGTCCTCAAGAACATCGAGCAGTTTCTTTTGGTAAATGTCACATGCAATGCGGGATATCACCCGATATTCATCCCGGTCAAGAAGGATGACCCGATTTGTGGAAAACATATGTGCCAGCATCATCCTGATATGGTCATCGGACAACCCTGTGCGCACAACAAGCTCGCGGATCGAAATCCCCATGGATCCTGAACGTCCGACTATTTCTTCAACATGATCTTCCGGGGGACCATTGTCCAGACGATTCCATGGCTGGAAATTAATGCTGCCATCCCGTTTATGCTTTCCTGCAAGGGGATCAAGGATGGTGCCGCCGCCAAGGGTCATTACGGGAGAGTAGCTTCGGATGACAAACCGGTCTGTGGCGACGACTGCGACCGGATGATCGGTAAGGATCTGGGCCCATGCCTGTTCTCCAGGAACCAGTTCATTCCTGCCAAACAATATCACGCGGGCCATGACTTCGCTCGTTCCCGTATGAAACCGCACCAGGGATCTATGCTTCAATTTTCTATCGCTGAACGGCAAGTACCAGAGTTTTACATCGAGGCGCTTTGAACCTATGAGGGTGCCGGGATGAGCAAGAACTTCCCCTCGTTCGACAGCCTCTTTCTCCAGGCCTTGAAGATTTATGGCTGTGCGCTGGCCAGCCTCTGCGGAGGGCACCACCGTATCGTGAACCTGGATACCCCGTATTTTAGCAGTACGCTTCGAAGGGAATATTTCCACGTTTTCCCCCACCTCGATGTGGCTTGAAATTATCGTGCCTGTTACGACGGTCCCGAAACCTTTCATGGTGAAAATCCGATCGATCGGCAGTCTGAATATGCCGGCATCGGCTTTATGCTGAGTTTTTTCCACCAGCACTTCAATGCTCTCAATGATGGATTGCATACCTTCACCTGTCCGGGCGGATGCAGTGACAAGGGGCGCACCATCAAGAAATGTTCCATGCAGGAATTCCTGAACCTCATCTGTGACGAGTTTCAGCCAATCGGGGTCTACCAGATCTGATTTGGTGATCACAACCAATCCGTGAGAAATTCCAAGCAATGAACAGATTGTCATATGCTCACGTGTTTGGGGCATCACCCCTTCATCAGCGGCGATGACCAGCATGACAAAATCCATCCCTGCAGCCCCGGCCACCATATTCTTAATGAATCGTTCATGTCCCGGAACATCCACGATTCCGACGATCCGGCCGTTCGGTAGTTTCAGGGGAGCGAAACCAAGCTCAATGGTAATCCCCCGTTCCTTCTCTTCTTTGAGCCGGTCCGTATCGACACCCGTCAAAGCTTTGACAAGGGCCGTTTTACCATGATCGACGTGACCGGCAGTGCCGAGAATGAGGTGATGCATTGTGTGCCTTGCAATGTCCGTATTGCCAGTGTCGATAACAGAAACGTCCTGTTATCTCAACGTTTAAAACCGGCCATGACATGTATCATATTAATATCATGATGGAAATATTGTTATAGCGAGTATCCCGGTCAAAAAAGGGTTGCCCCCCTATGAAAGGGTCTGTTATAATATCCACCCCGGTCGCAGTGTACGACATGACTTAAATAATGGATCAGGAGTAGGTGAAACTATTTGAGAATTCTCGGCATTGACTATGGTGAGAAGCGAATCGGAATCGCCATCACGGATGAGATGGAGATCACCATGAGGCCTCTCACGGTGATTCAGAGGCGAAATCGTCTACACGATATAAAAGAGCTTGAAAAGATCATCCATGAATATGGGGTTGAAATGATCGTCATGGGCTATCCCGTGAGCCTGGATGGATCTGAAGGGTTGGCTTGTGAAAAGGTAAACCGCTTTATACATCGCCTGGAAAATGCCTTCCCCTTGAAGGTTACCCGGCAGGACGAAATGCTTTCTACGCGGGAGGCGGAAGAGATTCTTCATAGGACCCGTAAAAGCATGAAGGAAAGGAGAAATATGGTGGACAGTCTGGCTGCCTGTCTCATTCTTGAGCGTTACCTTGAAAATCGGAATCGGCAGGAGCCGGCCGGCCGATCCTGAAGAGGCTGTAATCCATCCATACTATGTCATACTTCAGACAGCATAAATATCTCATGATCCTGATACTCCTGGTTGGAGTATCTCTCATTTTCTTCCGGTATTACATAAACAGTCCGATTGAGAAAAAGCCCCATACCGTACTGGTGGATATTCCAAGGGGATCCAGCTTTCTGGCTGTAGTGGACATAATGGACCAAGCGGGTCTTGTGAAGAATAAACCGTTTTTCATGGCATTGACATTATATCGCCAGGCAGCCCGCAATCTTCGCGCCGGCGAATATGAATTTGTTACCAGTATGACCCCTAATGATATCATCTCAAAACTGATCCGCGGCGACATCAAGGAATACAAAATTACAATCCCTGAAGACTGGACATTACAGGAAATTGCCAACCGTCTTGAGGCCAATAAGCTTATCAACCGGGACGCCTTTTTTTCTCTTGCAAAAGATCAGGATTTTCTCAAGAGCCTGGGTATTGATGCCCCTAGTGTCGAAGGATACCTTTTCCCTGATACATATGAATTTGACCGTTCCATGACGACCCAGCAAATCATGACGATCATGGTGCACCAGTTCCGAAAAAAAATCACACCCGACCTGTGCCGGCGGGCTGCCTCCATGGGCATGACAAAGACACAATGGGTGACGCTTGCCTCGATGATAGGAAAGGAGGCTAGTGTCAAAGAGGAGAAATCCCTGGTATCGGCCGTGTTCCACAATCGGTTGAAAAAAAGGATGAAGCTCCAGAGCGATCCTACAACCGTATATGGCCTCAATAATTTTCGTGGACCGATTACCCGGCGTGATCTCCTCAGGTATAGCCCCCACAATACGTATCAGATTGCAGGTCTCCCCCCGGGACCTATCGGAAACCCGGGCCTGGACTCCCTTCAGGCTGCATTGTATCCCGCTCCGGTGAAGTACCTCTATTTTGTCTCCAGGAATGACGGCACCCATCAATTCTCGACAACCTATTCTGAACATAGCGAAGCTATCTTACTTTACCAGCCCGATCGCTAAAAAATCCTTGTTTCCCTTCATTTTTTTCTTGACAAACCCCTACTCCCTTCTTATAGTCGGGCTAAGTGGTGTAAAGTGGATGATAGTGGGGGGATATCCATGTCGGTTTTCCGGGGCCAGTACTACCATATCATTGATGAAAAAGGACGAATCATATTCCCTGC
>JBEKJA010000103.1:0-10727 GCA_050011475.1 Syntrophales bacterium | reverse complement strand
CTCTGACCTTTTCTATCCTCCCACATTGTCCTTATTCAATTTCATCCGCGGAGGACATCCATAGGGCGAAACGTGAAATCCTCCTCCACCTTCCAATGGAACCATTATCCTATCCCCGGGTAAATCCAGGGAAAGGTGTGCTGCTCTTGCGAATGGATAGTGAAGAACTGTTGCGGCAGCTTGATGATGATATAGATGCAGTTCCGTATATTTCCGGAGTAAATAACCATATGGGCTCCCGCTTTATGGCCGATGAGAAAGATTTGACCGTCATTATGCGTGAAATGAGAAAACGGAATCTTTTTTTTGTAGACAGCCGTACAACCAGTGACACCAAAGGAGAAAAAGTTGCCAGTATCACAGGTTTGCCTTGCTTATCCCGTAATGTATTTATTGATAATGTCCAGGATTACGAAGCGACACTCAAGATCCTGCTGAATTTATCTTCCAGCGGAGAGACAAAACCGCTTATAGTCATCGGTCATCCTTATGGCACAACGATCAAGGCTCTGAAAGAAGCTGTTCCCCTGCTGAGGCAAAGTGGAATCGAGATTGTTCCAGTATCCCATCTTCTCTCGAGGGGAACCGGTACGTCGTGAAAGAGCACGGAGAAAAGCATCAATGTTATTAAAAAAGAAGATGAGCTTACGGGCTGTGCATATTCAGCGTATAAGGAACTATTCGAAATACTTTACTTATTTGCTCATTCCCGTCATGCTGATTTCCACTGCCGCTTGCAGTTGGCAGTATTTGAAGCCATCCCAAAGCCCAAAGACGGAATCATATAATGTGAATGCGGCGTACTTTTATTCACTCGGGGTGCTGCTGGTCCGCGATGGTGATTATGATGAAGCCATCATGGCAATGGAAAAGGCCCTCACTTTTGATGAAGGGTCTCCCTACCTCACTTCAGAGCTCGCTTCGCTTTACCTGTTGAAGGGGGATTCGGATAAGGCGCTGGCTACCTGCAAGAAAGCCCTCATCACAAATCCAAACGATCTGGATGTCCAGCTTCTACTTGGCGGGTTATATATACAGACAAAGGACTATCCCAATGCTGTCAATACTTTCAAGCAGATCCTGAAGATCGATCCTGAAAATATGGCGGCCAATTTCTACCTCGGGAGCATTTATGGAGAAGCGAAACAATATGACGATGCGCTCAACTCATTTCATGCCCTTTTGCGAATCGACCCCGAGCATCTCATGGGCCATTATTACCTGGCCAGAATCCTGGCGGATATGGGACGATATGACGATGCTGAGGCCGCATATGAAAAGACCCTGGCTCTTAAGCCTGATTTTGAAGCAGTTGTTCTTGAATATGGTGTATTCCTTGAAAAACAGAAAAAAAGAGAAAAAACCATCACCCTCTACCGGCGGTATATGAGTGCGCAGCCTGCCTGGGTTTCAGTCCACGTCAGATTGGCGGATATTTACGTTAAGGATAAACAGTTCGACGATGCGGAGCAGGTACTTCAGAGTGTCCTTATCACGGACCCGAAGAACCGTGAAATTCGTGTTACATTGGCCCTTATCGCCGCGGAAAAAAAGCAGTACGAAAAAGCCATAAGTATGCTTCGTGAAATCCTCTCTGAAGGAAGCGATGATCCGAGGATCCACTTTCTCATTGCCTCCGTTTTCGAGAGCAGTGAGGCTAAAAGGGATGCACTATCCGAATTTGGGAAAGTACACCCAGAGTCGGATCTGTTCATATCCTCAAGGATTCGTATGGCGATGATCGATAGAAAGGAAAACAATTTTCAGGCCGCTGTTGCCGTGATTCGTGAAGCTATCAAAGCAAAGAAGGAGGAGCCGGATCTTTATATTTTTCTTTCGTCTCTCTATGACGAAAATCGTGACCAGGCTTCGGCAGAAACGGTCCTGAAAGAAGGATTGGCGGTTCTTCCCCGCAATACGGAGCTGCATTATAGTATGGGTGTGCTTTATGACAAAATAAAGCGCTTTCAGGAAAGTATTACTGAGATGGAGACCGTGCTTTCCATTGATCCTGAGAATTCAGAAGCTCTTAATTTTATCGGTTACAGTTATGCCGATCGTGGAATCCACCTGGACGAAGCCGAATCGATGATCAAACGAGCTTTAAAATATAAATCGGATAACGGATATATGATCGACAGCCTTGGCTGGGTTTATTTCCGGCAGAACCGCTTTAAGCCCGCTCTTCAATATCTCAAGCGAGCGGCGGAGCTTGTACCCGATGACCCGACGATAGCAGAACATCTCGGTGATGCATATGAAAAGAATGGCCTGACAAAAGAGGCTTTGGAAGCATTCGGACGTGCCCTTAAAGCAAAGCCCTATAATGGCGCTGTTATACAGAAAATAGAGAGATTACAGAAACAATTATCCAAATAACTTGATGGCCTGTTAAAAGCTGCATATGGCTAAACCTTCATATATCCTATTGTCTGTTCTGTTTTGCATTACGGTAGTGTTTTTCTCGGGTTGTGCATCGATAAAGACACCTTCGAATGTTCCAGCTTTCTATTCATCACCCGATGCCGCATGGCGGGCGCTCCTGGCATCTCATCCGGAAGGCCCTACTTTGAAGGTGTATGCGCGCTTCGATATTCGTTTTGGTTCGGAGCGATATCCTCTTCGTGCCGCCATGGTGATTCATCCACCGTCCGATTTACGTATGGAAATCCTTCCCATGATCGGCCCTCCGGAATCCCATCCATGGAAGATGCCATTCCGCTGCTTACCGGGATACCGTCTGCTCGCTTTGCGAATTTCGGGCTATCCGGAGGAATGGATGGATTACTATACCGCATGGATCGTTTCACTTCCCAGGGAAAAATTCAATCATTATGGGTTGAGCCGGTCACCGGTAATCTCAATCGCGTTATGCTATTTGATGAAATGGGCATAGAAAACTGGTCTGTCATATTCACGGATTTCACCAATGTTGATGGAAAGAAAGTTCCGGAAAAAATCGTCATGCAACTTGGGGATGAGAATCGCATTACAGTCCATTATAAAGATCCCTCGTGGAATGACCACTTCGAGGCTGAACTTTTCGACCTCGAAATCCCACCTGGAGTTAATCTCACCGACCTGGACGAAATCCAGGGTCCGGCAAAATAACTTCTTCTAACAGAAAAGAACCGTTTCCGGATGGAAACTATTTTAATTCGAGAAGGTAGGCTCTTGCGGTGCGTGCCTGATTTGTGTTGGGATAGTCTTTGATAACTTGCTGGAAGAGCAGGCGGGCACTCGTTTTATCGCCAAGGAGTTTGAATGCGAGGCCCTGTTTGAGCTGTGCCTGAGATGTTTTGTTGCCCTGGGAGTAGTTCTTTACCACCTTATCATACTCCAGGATAGCCTTGTCATATTTTTCCTCTGAAAAATAACTCTCCCCTATCCAGAACTGTGCATTATCTGCATATTCCGAATCAGGATACTTCTTCAGAAAATTCTGGAATTCTGTCCTTGCACGATCGTATTTCCCATCTTTAAGAAGATCATAGGCAGCAGCATATGCGGCTTCCTTTTCAGATGCAGGAACCGCGCTGCTATGCTGCTTGCCTTTGTTATCACTTTCTCCGGATTCTTTCTTTCCTATGCCGAGGAAATTTTCAAGAAAATTTACCTTGAAGGAAATCCCATCCAGTTTGTCACGGATATCCTTGATCTCATCGCCTTTCCGGTTCTGATTAGCGACATCTTTTTGAAGCTTTTCAACATCCCCCCGGAGTTGCTGGAGATCCTCCCGAATTTTTGTGAAATCCGCGCCCGAGTCAGCAAGGTTCTTTCTGACTGCACCCAATGATTCTTCAATTTTCCCGGAAATTTTGGCATGGTCGGTATTGTTTTGCTTCTCAACAGCATCAATCCGCTCATTGATTGCACCCACTCTTTGAGTAACTTCGCCGCGAAGCTTTTTGAGGTCGCCGCTCGTTGCACAGCCTGCAAGAACTGCCAGGCATACACAAATTACAGCCACAGCATGAATTTTCAATGTTCCACCTCCACATAAATCTGATCTGCCACTTTGCCTTGGCAAAGTATAACCGAAAAGATTTTACTTATTAACTTCATCCAAGAATATCACTATTTGAATTTTTTTATGATGAAATGATCTCTTCTGTTTTTGGCCCATGCGTCTTCATTCTGCTCCGGGTCCAGTGGACGCTCCTTCCCATAGCTTATTGTTTTGATTCTCGATGGATCAATACCAAGACCGACGAGATATTTTTTCGCTTCTTCAGCGCGGCGCTGTCCCAGTGCCAGATTGTATTCAATGGTTCCCCGCTCATCGCAGTTCCCTTCAATGATTAAACTACCTGGATTTTTTGCAAGCCACTCGGCATGCTTATCCAGAATCTTTCGAGCCTCAGGACTTAAATTGTACATGTCGAAGTCAAAGTGTACATCAGCCGGTTCATATCCTTCAGCCGATTGCGCTGTTTCAGCCTGGACAGGCTGGGCGGATACTGCGGGTGCTTGAGCAGCTGGCGCCGATTCTTTCGTTTCTTGAACAGGGGGCTGGGCAACAGGAGTCTTTTGCTCGGGTGCCGCTTCCGGTTGGGTCTTTACGGCACCGGCCTGTTCGGCCTCAGGGGCTTTCTGAGCAACGGTAACCTCTTCCGCTTTAAGGGTTTGCTTGCTGGCACATCCATTCATTCCAAAAATGAAACACATCAACAGTAGAATGATTCCGATATAAAGAAAGCCTTTTTTCATGACAAATTTCACTTCCCCTCCCAAATGTATCAGGAGCAAATGAATTTATTCACCTGAAGCGAATGGCAGTACATTAGAACAACTCCGCATGTCAGGTCAACCCAAAAAAGTGGAAATGGGATTTAAGCATCGCCGGATGATTCCGAATCAACTACCACCAAAGTTGGCAGTTGATGAACTTCATTTTTTAATTGGCAACGATAATTACCTGATTTTACGGAATAAAATTACAAGGCATAAAAATTGCTTCGATATGTAGTCATATCAACGGATAAGCTATGGAGGCGAAACAATGAGAAATAATAAGACATAAAAGATTTTAACCATTTTGATGTTTGCTTTACCGTTCATCATGTGCGGAATTTTTTCTTTTGCAGGGGAACTGGATATTATCAAATCAGCGATAAGGGGGAAATGTGGCATGCACGGCAGGTGGAACATCGGTCTCCGGTTTGCCGCCGTCAGGAATCAAGAGAGACCTGGGTCTGATTCTGCGCACGAATCGGGTATCACTACTGCCCAAATCCAGGCGGATGATGGAAAAAGCAGCACAGCCGAAACAATTCGATTGGCGAAATTACAAGGAGGGCAATAATGTTATGCTGGTAAAAGCACAGAAGGGGTGTGGAGGCTGTTGGGCATTCGCAACAGCGGCAGTGGCGGAATCGTACCGGCTCATCCATGCAAACAAGCCATGGGATTCCTGGAATATTGATCTGTCCTAGCAATCTCTCATATCGTGCAGCAGTACCGGAAACTGTGAAGGCGGCTATATAGACTCGACTTCCGACCACATCCAGTATCAAGGACTGCTGGCTGAGCAGTGTCTGAGCTATAGCGAATCAAATAGCAGTTGTGTTGCTAACACCTGTAGTGACTATCGAATCAATACGAATAAGATCGGCGGCTGGTTTTACCTTGATTCCGATGTGAATGCCATTAGATCTTCTCTTCGGCAGTATGGTCCCCTTGTCTCTTCCATGATGGTTTATGAAGACTTTCATAAATACTATCGATCAGGTGTTTATGAATACATTTTGGGTGCTTCACTGGGATCACACGCCACATTGATTGTGGGATACGATGACAGTAAACAATGCTTCATCGGTAAAAATAGTTGGGGAACGGATTGGGGAGAAGACATTTATTTTGAGATTGCATATTCACAGATAAATAATAAAGTCCGGTTTGGAGAAGAAACCATCGCCTATTCCCCCGATAAGCTCGGATCATGTGAATTCGATATATGGCCCCAAAAAAAAGGTCCCCCCAATTTCCGGCAATGAAGGAAGCTTTGAGCTCTATGCATCGGGCGGTTGTGAATGGAGCGTCGATAGTGACAGCCCATGGACCAAGATTGATCAGATCGGAACCATTATAAACAAATCGGTAAAATATCATCTTTCCGCAAATAGAAGCGGTTCTGAAAGAAGAGGTAAACTCTACGTCAAAGATTCAGACGGATCCATAGTGGCGACGTTCACCGCAGAGCAGGATTATCGTGTAAGCAGCGAGGATATACTCGGCTGAGCTTCAAGAATGTGCGATGATGAAAGCCTGGGAGACCAAATGGGACTCCGGCATGGATCCTTGGACTCATAAAGTACCCGAAGACCCGTTCCGCCTGAATTGCTGACACAGATGCTGTAAGCTCCTCCATCTCGCACACCAAAGGCCAGATATCGTCCATCCGGCGACCATGTCGGCGATTCATGATTTTTTGACCCGGATGTGACCTGGACGAGCTTTGATCCATCGGTTTCAAGGGTAAAAATCTGGAAGAATCCATCCTTCCGTCCTTCATAAGCAATTCGGTTGCCACGTGGAGACCATGCGGGGGAAGAGTTATAGGGACCGTCAAAGGTCAGCCGACGGATATTTGATCCATCGGAGTTCATAACGTAAATCTGTGGAGCACCTGAACGGCTGGATACGAAAGCAATACTCCGACCATCCGGCGACCATGTGGGAGATACATCAATGGCCGGATGATTGGTGAGCCGATCCAACCGTCCACTCTTCAGTTCCATAACATAAATTTCCTCGTTGCCGTCTTTGCTCAGAGTCATGAGCAGTTTCCGGCCATCCGGCGACCACGGACCAGCCAGGTTGATTCCCGGAAAACTCGCTATCTTCCTTGCCTGTCTACCATTGATAGTGCGTATGTAGAGAGCAGGTTGCCCATCCTGGTAAGATGTATATGCAAGTTGTTTTCCGTCCGGCGACCAGCGGGGTGTAATGACCAGGGCATCCCCAGCCATCAAAGAGGCCAATCCTGTCCCATCGAATGCAATACTGATGACTCTCCAGGTACTGCCCTTCTTCTGGACAATGGCGACGCGGGTATCGAAAATACCCCGTTCACCTGTCAGAGCATTCAGTAGGTCGTCAACAAAAGGATACACTAGGTCACCGCGGTTATCAGTACGTCCACGGCACTGCTTTTCAAGAACCATCTTTCTCTCAACAGCATCGAATAATCGCCAGGTCACAACCATTTCCCTGCCACCCGGCAGTACATTAAAACGCCCCTTGATGACATACTCGGCCCCAATTGCGGACCAATCTTCGAAATGGATCGTATCCACCGAAAAGGGTCTTGGTTTTTGATCCTCGAGAAAAGCCTCCTTTGGTATGGACTGGAATAAGCCCGTCAATTCAAGGGCAGCAGACAGATTTCCAGAAAGCCAGGTATCCGTGCCTTTTCCCCACTGTTCATTGGTCAGGGTCAGAACATCCGTCACGGCAATCGGTATCTTCTGCAATGTGGGCGAATCAATATCGAGATAAACTCTCCCCCATACCCATCCGGAAAAAGATATGATCACTAATGCAATCAGGATCATCCATTTTATGGCACGGTACATTAATCACCAGCTCCTTGATTTATTATATTTCATGGCAGGTCCGAAGCATGAAACCGTATACCGATATCCATGCTGTTGTCGCCAGGCATGTCGGGCAACGGCGGCATGGGTGATGCCTTGCCGATGGCCCGCAGCACAGACTCATCAAAGTAACGATTCCCCGAGCGTCTCTCGAATTTTACATTTACGACTGCACCATTACGCAGAACCTGCAAGTCGACAACCGCTTCAAGATTCTCAGGAGGAACGACGCCGGGAGGATAGGTCCACTTTTTTTTGATCCGCTTCCAAACCTGGGAGTAATAACTTTGCATTCTTTGCTCCCGTTCACTTTCATTGACGGACATCGCAGGACCGGAACCTGCTGGTGTCACTACCGGAGCGGTAGGAGTTTGCCGGACAGGCCTTTGGGATCCTTTTCGAATTGCATCGAGTGCCTGTTGAACTTCCACAGAAGGCTGTCTCCCTGGATTGATACGGCGTATTGGTGTCAAGTCCCGGAAGTCGGCTGTTTTACGCATAGGAACAGATCGTACTGACTGCCGGGTGTCCTGCCCCTGACCGACAAACGGGATCTCCGCTTCATTACGGGCAAGAGAGGGCATCCGGTCTACCAATTGAACGGAGTAGACCGGTCCGAAGGTCCATTTCGGCGTTGGAAAAGCGGGAATGAAAAGGATGACAGACAGGATCAGTGCGTGGAGAATAAAAGATAAAAAAAACATTGGACGAGGACGAACATCCCCATATCCTGGCCCGCCAATCGGCCCTTGCAGTGTCATTCCTCTCCCTCGGGTGCCTCCGTAACCATACCGAGCTGGTCTACACCTGCCTGGCGGATCTCAGACATGACAGACACAACGAAGCCATAAGGAACACTGCGGTCCGCCTTGAGATAGACCTCCCGGTCAATCCGGTTGGCTAGGATGGCGGCGAGCTTTACACGGAGATCCGAGGGTGTGATCCGGGTTCGATTCAGGAAGACTTCACGGTCGGCCCTGATCGTGAGAACCAGCCTTTCCTCCGTGATGTCCATGCTCTTGGATTTTACACGGGGAAGGTTCACATCAATCCCCATTTGCATCATTGGCGCTGTCACCATGAAAATGATCAACAAAACAAGCATCACGTCCACGAGCGGCGTGACGTTGATGTCAGCCATCGGCCGTTTTTCTGCAAGACTGTTTTTTCTTTTATTCAAAAAGGCCATTAGCGTTTCATCCTGTAACGTTCAACCAGATTCAACATTTCTGATGCAAAACTGTCCATCTCGACAGTAATTGATCTGATACGATTGAGAAAGTAGTTATAAAAAATCACGGCGGGTATGGCCGCAGCCAAACCGGCTGCCGTTGCTATAAGCGCCTCCGAGATCCCGGGTGCCACAACAGCGAGAGCCGCTGTTCCTTTCACCCCGATACCGCGGAAAGTATCCATGATTCCCCAGACAGTCCCGAACAAACCGATGAAGGGAGACGCACTTCCAGTCGTGGCCAAAAAAGAAATGGCGCTTTCAAGCTTCGCCGATTCCGCACTAGTGGCACGGCTCAACGCCCTCTCGACATTGGCCATTCCTTTGAGCTCGACAGAAGCGACCGCTTCTTCATCAAGTTCCCGGGGGGCCGATGTCTCCCGAACAGAACGTGTAAGTTTTTGAAGCTCGGCATATCCTGCCCGAAATACTTCGGCCAATGATGATGCAGGATGATTTTTTGCCATGGACATTACATCCGATAGCCTGGTGCTTTTCAGGTAGGCATCTTGGAACAAGGCATTCTGCTGCCGGACCTGTTTCAGGGTTCGTAACTTGATAAAAATGATAGCCCACGATATAATGGAAAAGATAAGCAATAACAGCAGGACAAGTTGTACGATCACTCCTGCATCAAGAATCATCGTAAGCAGGCTTCCCCGGAAGTGCCCTCCTGCGCCTACAGCCATAGTAGCAATTTCGTTCACCGGTATCCTCCTTCACGGCAAGCTTGCCATGTATTACCCATGTAATGGAAAACCCCCAGTTTGTCAACACTGATGGCTCGTCCAATTGGCTTATAATCATTGCGAGGCGGCGCATAAGCCACCGTGGCAATTGCTTCGCTACGCTCGCAATGACACCAACTGCCAGAGTTTTTATAATATGTCATCCTGACCTTGCTTCAGGGTCTATATCGTGTAAGAATTGTTCATACGGTCACAGCGTTCCCGGCGTGAACGATACCACATCATCAATACGAGATGCACCGGTGAACAGCATGACCAGACGATCCAAACCAAGAGCGATCCCGGCACAGTCCGGCATCAGTGACAGGTCATTGAGAAATGGTTCGGGAAGCGGATAAATTGCCTTTCCAAGAGAACGCCGGCAACCGATTTCCTTCAGAAATCTCTCGCGCTGTTCCTGCGGGTCGATCAGCTCTGAAAAACCATTGGCCAGCTCCACACCACTTGCATACAGCTCAAAACGTTCCGCCCATGTATGATCATCACTGCGTACTTTTGCAAGGGACGTAAGAGATGCCGGGTAATCATACAGAAACAATGGTTTCCCAAGGCCGAGATGGGGTTCGACATGTATGGCCAGCATCTCATCAAAACAGTGATCCCGGAGGGCTTCGTCAAGCGGCAGTGGGCTGTAACGAACAAATCCTTCAGCTACAGTCATCCGTTCCCAGGGAATTCCAAGTGATATGGCAGCACCTTTCCAGGAAATTTTTTCCTCGATGCTGAGACTGGCGGCCAGGAACCGGACCAACGCCTCGCATTCCATCATAAGGGATCCGCAGTCAGCACCGACTTCGTACCACTCCAGCATAGTGAACTCGGGCAGATGAAGGTTTCCTCTTTCGCCTTCCCGAAAACATTTGCAGATCTGAAAAATCTTTGGATACCCGGCAGCAAGCAGGCGTTTCATGCACAGCTCGGGTGAAGTCTGCAGGAACCACTCTCCGGAAGGGACGGCATCAATATGAGTTTCAGGGGCAGGCGCGGGTATTCGGCAAGGCGTCTCTACTTCAAGGAAGTTCCGGTCTGAAAAGAAACGGCGGATGATGGCCATGATTTCAGACCGTTGTTCGAGGAACGGCAGCTTTCGCGATAGGCGCCAACCATTGGTTGATTTATCTTCGTTGTTCATTGATTGTTGAAATATAG
>JBEKJA010000102.1:0-8033 GCA_050011475.1 Syntrophales bacterium | reverse complement strand
AATAAAGTTATACGCTCAAATTTCGAGACATAATATATCTAAAGATTCTATAATTCAGCAAAAGGAATATGCAGAAACACAATATAAACCATTATTTAATAAAAGATCTGGAAAATCGTCTTAAAACAAACAATCTGTTTGAATGGATTGATTGCGAAGGGGAACAGCTTGCTAATCTTGGCTTAACGCACAGATCCAAGGTCGATTTTACGAATAAACTCAGGCAGGTCGGCCATGGGGATTGCCTGATTGACCTTTGGCAAAGCGGGTTTGCTTCGGGGGCTTCCGGAAGCCCACTTCATACTCTTTGGGAGTGAGATTGATCTTCTTAGTCATCGTTTGCCTCCTTGCATTTTTTGTTTTCGACTGAGTTGAGCTTCTCTCTGGGTGAAGGTCTTACCGGTTACTGCATCAATCGCATCTTCACCTGTCATGTTTTGCCAACGGCGGATGGCTGTATCCATATAAATGGGATCTAATTCCATGCCATAACAGTGCCGGCCGATCCGTTGGGCAGCCAATAAGGTTGTGCCGCTTCCCAGGAAAGGGTCCAAAATGATATCGTCACGTTTTGAGCAATCGAGAATGGTATCCGCAATCATGCGCACGGGCTTGACCGTCGGGTGCATCGCCAAGAGATCACCCTCTTCCCCATGGCGCATGGCCTGGATACCCCCGTACTGCCAGACATTGCTTCGATAGCGGCCAAAGCGTCCCAGCTGTATGTTGTTTTGGTGAGGGGCTTTACCATTCTTGTAGATCAATACCAATTCGTGTTGGGATCGATAAAGACTCCCCATCCCGGCCTGGTTTTTCACCCAGACGCACAGGTTCAATAAAGCACTGTATGTTTGTTGACCTGCGGAAATAATTTCGGGTAAATGCCTCCAATCCATAAAGACGGCATGGATTGATCCTTGGGAACTATGCCGAACCAATAGCCTAAACGTTGTTTGGAGGAATTGTGTGAACTCAGGGGAAGACATCTCGCCTGAAGCCATCGCGAATTCGCGGTGATGAATTTTTCCCTTACCACCGACGTGTCCGTTAACTCTGACGTTGAAGGGTGGGTCCGTGATTACCATGCCAGCGGACTGACCATTCATCAGGTGCTCAAAAGACTGGGGCTCCTGCGAATTACCGCATAAGAGTCGATGGGATCCCAACAGCCAAAGATCGCCCGATTGAGTAATAGCCGGGCCATCCTGTTTCGGAAGAAATTCATCATCAGAAGAAGTGTCACCTCCGTCTGCTCCTTCAATCCGAAGGTCAATCTCAGCAATCGAGAAACCAGTTGCTTCCAGATCAAAGTCCAGCTTGACAGCGGATAATTCCTTCAACTGAACGGTCAATAATTGTTCGTTCCAGGATGACATTTCTGAAAGCCTGTTGTCGGCAAGTCTGAAAGCTCGGGCTTGTTCGGCACTGAGGTGATCAAGGCAAATGACCGGCACCTTCCGCATGCCTAATCTTTGAGCAGCCTCCAGCCGCGCATGGCCAGCCAGTACGTTGCCCTGAACATCCACCGCAATCGGAATATTGAATCCGAAAGTTTGAATACTCTTGACTTAAGATTGGTCAAAAGATGAGACGGACCATGGCTTTTCCTAGTCGGCCACTTTGAGCACGATCTTCCCGATGTGTATGCTGCTTTCCATGAGTCGATGTGCCTCGCCTGCTTCGGCCAGAGGGAAGACCTTGTGTATCACCGGACCGCAGCGGCCTGCATCCAGAACCGGCCATACGGATTTATGCAGCTCGCTCGCGATTCGCCCCTTCTCGGCAGTAGTACGCGGTCGCATCATGGAACCCGTTATGACCAGCCGGCGAGACATCACTTGCATGAGGTCGATCTCTACCCTCGATCCCTGCATAACGGAGATCTGCACCAGCCGTCCCTCCATAGCGAGGCAGTCAAGATTGCGCTGCGTGTTTGGGGATCCTACAATATCTAGCACAACATCAATGCCCCTGTCTCCAATAAGCCCTTGGAGGGCTTCCTTAAAATCTGTCTCACGGTAGTTGATAGCAGCTTCCGCGCCGAGCTTCACGCAGGCGTCGCACTTCTCCTTGCTCCCTTCCGTAACAAATACACGGCCACCAAATTCGCATGAAAGCTGGATGGCCGTGATACCGATGCCACCTGCCCCCCCGTGCACGAGCACCGACTCACCCCTTGTAAGCCTGCCGATCTGGAACAGATTAGCCAAGACCGTGAAGTATGTCTCGGGAAGTGCTGCTGCTTGGATTGCATTATAGTTTTTCGGCCAAGGCAGGCATTGCGGAGAGGGGGCGACACAGTACTCAGCATAGCCACCGCCGTTGGTAAGGGCGCAAACCATCTCGCCAGGTTTCACGGACTTTACCGTCCGGCCTATGGCCACTATCTCGCCCGCCACATCCAGGCCGATCATAGGACTGACACCGGGTGGCAGGGGATAGACGCCCATGCGTTGCAGAACATCAGGATAATTCACACCTGCGGCAAGCACCCGGATAAGGACCTCATCATCACGGGGCTGAGGCACAGCCCCGGTGTTGAGCTTCATGACCTCAGGCCCGCCCGGCTTGAGTGTTTCAATGAAATTCATCTGTTCGGGTATCTTCATGGTTCATCTTCCTTCAAACCGGGGATTGCGGAGTCTCCAACTCTTCAGTGGTGGAAGAATACTAAAATTAAGGATTACAGATCAAAAAACACATTTCAGCGGCGGCATTCCGTTCGCTGGTTAGTTCTCACTGTTGGGTTGAAATGACACTTTCTTTCCCGAAATAACCGAGATTTCGATGCGCATATCCTTGGGCAACAGCATTGACCCGGAGGTTGCCCGTGCCTTTTTTTGTACTTAACTTTTATTTCTTAAGCAAGAAACTATTGACTGTCTCTTGCAGGATTGCGCCTTCACACAGGAAAGCAAAATGCCCACAGTCCCCGGTTAATTCAAACGTCTCCGCATTCACAAGCTTTGCCAATGCTTTAACAGGCTCAGGATAGACCATATAATCCTGCAGTGCCCATATGATCATGGTGTGGGCACGTATAGCCCTGGCGGTCTGCTCCTCCGATGACCCGAATGGCTTGTATATGTCCTGAGTCATAACCGCTTTTAATTGCCATGCCCAATCATTGACATTATACTTCATGAAAGATTTTTCAGATGCGATAAGAAATTGAGGGAAAACCTCTGGGGTCGTGTGTGTCGCAACGTAACGGGGGGTTCGTGAATGGAGATTTTGAATGTCAGCAATAATCTTCATGGCCAGGCTGTTTTGCTGTTCTGTGCCCCGGATGGCATCAATCGCGTCAAGTTCAGTCTGCCACAGGAGCAAATCGTAAGATGTCAGTTGCGGAGATGCAGAAATCGCTACAGCTTTATTCATAAAGTATGGATATGAAACCATCCATTGAAGTGTTTGCATTCCCCCCATTGAGATACCAATTACTGCATACAGTTGAGGTAGCTGCAGATGATGGGTTATCAGGAGATGCTCTATATTAACCATGTCCCGGATTGTATACTGGGGAAACTTTTGGCCGGGTTGTTTTTTACTGTTAGACGGAGATGATGAAATCCCATTGCCAAGAGAATCCACTGCAATGATAAAGTACTTCGAACTATCAGCGAGTTTGCCGGGTCCGATGAATCCCAGTTCAACCAAATCCTGTGATGTCCCGATAAGCCATGTGGGAAAAAGAATTGCGTTTGACTTACTGGCATTCAGAGACCCAAAGGTTCGATAGGCCAATCGACACTCCTGAATCACCTGCCCATTTTGCAAGTGATAATCACCTAATTCCGCATACTGTAAAGCTCCCGTTTCTTGTGCATATGCAGTAAACGCTGCAAGAATGATGACCAGCGAAATGAGTGTAATGCGAATGACGAATTTCATACTCATCCCTCCTTCGAAAGTATGCATCCATACTTTTTTATCTTTTAAATAAGTTATCATTGAACATTTTCAGAAAGAAATCTACTCTAAAAGAGAAATTGACACCTGACTACTATCAGAAAGCAACAAGTTACATTCAGCTTCTAGAACGTTTATTCCCCAGAATATCGGACCAATTTCAGATTGAAATACTGTATGGATTGGTCCAATAAGTAAAACAACGTTACAGGAAGAAACACATGTTGAGTTCGCCTATACTTCAGGAACAAGACGATGTTGAGTGTGGTGAAAACCTCATTATGCTATCTGTCAGGGGGTTCTTTTAGGCTGCTTATCCAGATTCTTTTTTGACTTTTGTTGCTGTTTTTCGGCGTTCTGTTTCTGACTCTTTTCCTTATCCTTTTTTCCCTTGTCTCCCATTGCCTTCCTCCTCTTCCGGTTGATCCTCATTTTTTCAGTTTGCAAGCATCAATGTATCGCCAGTTCCATTTTCCTAAATAAGCTACATGAAATATAACTCGAAAATTAAGTGGCTGTCTCTGGAACTATCATGGGGATACCTACTGGGGTTGTGAAGCAGGGAACCCCAAGTTATGCAAAGTTGCGGGTATTCTTTCTTGTTGTGATATTTTTTATATATCAACTTTTCTATTCAGATAGTCAGATTGATTTCTTATCACCGGTGAGTATTCTTTTTCCATTAATGCTGAAGAAATCAAGAAATCTGCTGTCGACCTATTACATGCAGTGGGAATGTTATAGAGCACTGATATTCTTAAAAGAGCCTTTACGTCCACATCGTGTGGATGAGGTTCCATAGGATCCCAGAAGAATATAACAACATCGATATTCCCGTCTGCAATCATTGCGCCGAGTTGTTGATCTCCACCAAATGGTCCAGATTTTAGTTTTATTATAGTATGTTTTAGAGGATGTTCTTGATTTATCCTTTCCGCTAAAGCCTCTTCTACTAACCTTCCGGTTGTTCCTGTGCAGATCAAGTGATGGTTTAACAGTATATTCGAATGCCAATTCACCCACTCCACCAAATCCTTTTTTAAGTTATCGTGTGCAACTAATGCAATGCGTTTTGTGCTTTCCATGTTACCTCCGTTTTTGAGTGAAGTATAACGCTTCCCAACTTCAGTAAATTCTCAAAGTCAGCCTTATAGTATCCCATGAGTATTCGGCACCCTCAATCTCGCATAACTTCGGTGCGTTCGCAATAAGGTTCGTTTATACCCACCAGACGGGAGCATATACGAAGTTCGGATATACAATATATAGCCCTATGTTATTTGTATTATTATGAAACATCTCGAGATTTGCAATCAATTATGTACAGGAGTTTGGAATCCTCTTCGAAAGCCCGTTTTGGGCCGTTATTGCTGGAAATTATCCCATTTTTTATCGAAATTAGCTTGATGTATCTCAGATTCAGAGCGTTACTGGTGTCACTGCCACGATGGTCGTAGCAGCAATACGATAAAATGAGTGATTTATGAGAAAGACATCAAATCCTAAGGCATCGGTTAGCAAGAAGAAACCCCACAAGAAATCTGTGCCATCTCCTAAAGCAGGAAAAACTCCAGGGCCTGGCAACTCAACCAAACAAGCTAAACTCATCAGCTTGCTCAAACAGTCTCCCGGAGTGAGCCTGCCAGATCTGATGAAAGCCACCGGCTGGCAGGCTCACTCAGTCAGAGGTTTTATCAGTGGGACTCTAAAAAAGCGTCTTAACTTAAATGTCATTAGCGATACGACTTCCAATGGTCTTCGTCGGTACCGAATTTCGGAGGTCGCATGAGTGTCGATTTAACCGAATTAATGGAGCTGAATCGAGATGCTTTGATTCAGCAATGGGAAAAGATCTTTGGATGCCCTGCTCCAGACTGGATTCAGGAGAACCTATTACGAGAAGCTATCGGGTGGCAAATGCAGGCAGCTAAGTCAGGTGGTCTAACTGCAACAGAACGTCGTCAACTTAGATTGGGTATTCCTTCCTATACTTCTCATGCATATAAAGGATCTCGTCTGATACGGGTCTGGCAAGGGGAAACGCATCAGGTCACCGTGCTTGAAGATGGATATTTATACGCCGATAAGAAGTGGCGAAGCCTTTCAGCGATTGCTAAAGCCATCACAGGAACCCGTTGGTCAGGTCCTGTGTTCTTTGGATTGAAAAAATGAGCCGGATCACGATTCCTTGCGCCATCTATACCCGAAAATCTTCTGAAGAAGGTTTAGAGCAGGATTTCAATTCCCTGGATGCTCAGCGGGAAGCCTGTGCAGCTTATATCCTGAGTCAACAACATGAAGGATGGCGAGCCATTCCAACCTGCTATGACGATGGCGGTTATTCGGGTGGGAATATGGATCGTCCTGCCTTGAAGAGATTACTGGAAGATATTGATCAGAAAAAAATTAAGGTGGTTGTGGTCTACAAAGTGGATCGGCTCACCCGATCATTAGCTGACTTTGCCAAGATTGTGGAACAGTTTGATGCCACGGGAGTTTCATTTGTTTCAGTAACACAGCAGTTCAATACCACATCCTCGATGGGACGCTTAACACTCAATGTCCTCCTCTCCTTTGCCCAGTTTGAAAGAGAAGTAACGGGAGAACGCATTCGGGACAAAATTGCTGCTTCGAAGCAAAAAGGCATGTGGATGGGAGGTACAGCTCCCATCGGATATCTAGGTAAAGACCGAACGTTGGTAATCGATGAGAAAAACGCCAATCTCATCCTACATATTTACAAACGATACTTAGCGCTTGGCAATGTCCGGCAACTAAAGGAAGAACTGGATACCGGGGGTATTCGCACACCGGAACGTATTCGAAAATCAGGAAAGTCTTACGGAGGTAAAAATTTTAGCAAGGGACATCTTTACATCATCCTGTCCAACCCTGTCTACATTGGTCAGATGATACATAAAGATAAGACATATCCCGGTCAGCATCCTGCCATCACTCCCCAAGACCTTTGGAATGCCGTACAGGCAAAGATGGCAGAGAACAAAAAAGGTTATAAAGAAAAGAGGGCTGTTCCATCTGCCAGTTTATTAACCGGACTTTTATTTGATCCACAAGGCCATCGGCTTATTCCCTCACACAGCCAGAAGCAATCGAAGCGTTACCGATACTACGTATCTGAACCCCTGCTTACGGATTGCCGGGATAAAGCCCCTCATGGTCTCCGCCTGCCAGCTCAAGAGCTGGAGAGTATGGTGATTCATTCACTTTGCAATTGGCTTAGTGACACTGACAAAATCCTGGATGCTGTTCATGTATCGCCTGAAAACATTCAAGCGATCCTAAGTCAATCAAAACACCTCGCTGATCAAATCAGGCAAGAAACTCCCGAACGATATCAGCTGATTCGCCAACTGATTCAACAAATCATCGTCCATTCTGAATATTTACAAATTGAGATTGATTTAACCATTCTTCAAAATCAAAACTGTGAAGAAAATAGAAGCTCAGAAGCAACGGTCATATTGAGAGTCCCGGTTCAAGTGAAAAGATGTGGTCTGGCCGTTCACTTGCTGATTAGTGGTTCTCAAACCATTCGACAAGCGCCTGATGATAGGCTGATCCGGCAAATTGCCAAAGCCCATGACTGGTTTGAACGACTCACCTCAGGCAAGGCGAAGAGCATCAGAGATATTGCAGCGGCTGAAGGTGTCACTAACTCTTATGTCAGAAAGATCATTCACCGAGCTTTTCTCGCACCGGACATTGTCAGAGCCATCCTCAATGGAACTCAGCCGCCTGATCTGACTCTGGAATCACTCAAGAAATTCATTCCACTACCCATAGATTGGAATGAACAACGCAAACTACTGGGTTTTCCACAAGCCTAATCGTCCAATTGACCCATTTACCACATTAGAAAAATGAAATTTTCTTGAAATATATCTACTTTTTCTGAAGAAGGTGGCCTGAATTATTTCACGACTGAGAATAGCGAAAGATATTGCGATAAATTTTG
The DNA here is from genome assembly GCA_050011475.1 of Syntrophales bacterium. Classification (GTDB taxonomy): domain Bacteria; phylum Desulfobacterota; class Syntrophia; order Syntrophales; family JBEKJA01; genus JBEKJA01. The sequence continues at coordinate 145 of JBEKJA010000102.1, read as the reverse complement.
TCAAACCCGGACTACTGAGAATTCAATAAAGAAAAAACCCCGCCAACGGCGGGGCTTTCTTTCTAAATTATCCTTATATATCAATAACTTAAACTAGCTGGCGGAGAGAGGGGGATTCGAACCCCCGGTACACCTTATGGGCATA
>JBEKJA010000101.1:0-8079 GCA_050011475.1 Syntrophales bacterium | reverse complement strand
GTGGACGTAAATCGTTCATAATGACCCAGGTCCAGGTCCGTTTCCGCTCCATCGTCCGTAACAAAGACTTCTCCATGCTGGAACGGGCTCATCGTACCGGGGTCCACGTTTATATACGGATCGAGTTTCTGGTTGGTGACGGTGAGTCCCCTCGCCTCGAGGATCGCGCCAATGGATGCCGATGCAAGCCCTTTCCCCAATGATGAGAGTACGCCACCCGTGACAAAGATGAATTTGGTGTTTTTCATTTTATTTGCTCTCTATGTATTGCCTGATTTGTCCGGCAAGTACCTCCACCGGTTCGCCGAGGAGAGATGCGGTAGGCATGAACTCCAGATAGGCGTCCTCCCAAGGGAGGTTATATTCGTTCACGAGATTTTTAATATCGTTATACTTTTCTCCTAGAATTCCCTTTTTTGCAATGACCGGCATGGCTTCGTTGAATGTGACATGCATCAGAAGGAGGTGCTGGACTCCGCCATGCTCTCCGATCAGAGGTATGATTACAATCTGCGTGTTATCCGATTTCCCGAAACCGGCATAGACGGATCCGGTTTGCGCAATGGTTCTTTTCGTACCCATCAGGGCTTTTATCCCCTGGATACGTGAAGACATCTGCAACGAAACACCGCCCCGCTGACGTATGGAGATCGTTGCGCCATTGATCACTGAACCTTCTGCATCAAGGTCATGCAAATCATAAAGCGTATAGCCCCTGATCATGAGAACGGCCAACTGAATCCGATTGATGACGGGGATGTTCCGGCTGAAAATAGCATGGGTTGAGAATCCCAGTTCCTTCAGGAGATCGAACAGCAACCCTTGTGGCGGGATTTCCTTGCGGCTGGTTCCCACGGTAACGGTCTTGGCTTGATGGCGAATGGCATCAATGGGGCGGGAAAGTTCGTCAATGGCATGTCCCAAAGTAATATCGAGCAGATCCGTGGGAGAGGATATTTCACTGTCCTCAGGAAAATCCAGCCAGAAGTCCTCAAGTGGAAGCTTGCCGGCCACGTATTTCAGCAGTAAAAGTATATCGGATATGGTCTTGCTGCCGGCAAAGGCGAAGCTCCCAAACTTCCTGTGTTCATGAAATTGAATGGTAAAATCCCTGATGAGCTGGCGGAATTGTCGGTCAGCCATCCGGTCGTAGAAAGAGATATGCGCTTTGCGCTGTTCTATAAGCGCCTGGTTCAGATGATTTCTGAATGTCCGAAGGATAAGGGCGTCATCGTTGATGCTGCGGGCGGCATAGTATCCCCACAAATGCCCGCAGAGTGTATTAAGAATCACTGGAAGGGGCTGGGGCATCCGCGGGATTTCAATGACCGTATCGGCTGAACCCGCAAGACGGGTTTCACCTTCATCGGCAAAAGCGATGATACCTGCCTTATGTGCCTTGAAGATCGCTATATCCTTCACGATATCGCCCATAACTGCTTCGGGATTCCCCGCGGCGCAGACAATAATCAATGGTTCGGCGGACAGGTCGATGTGCTTCTTATTCTCGACGACATCGGTCGAAATAGTCTTATAACAAAGTTCACTGAGTTTAATCCGGATTTCATCAGCGGCCGCTTTGTTCGGACCGCTGCCTACAACTGCCCAGTAGGGTTTGTACTTGGCAAACTTTTCAACGGAAAGCCGTATTTCTTCCTGTGTTTCCATAACCCGCGCCATGGCGGCGGGTGTCTGTTCAAGATTTAGTAGTTCTCCGGCTATATCATCGTCGGATATTGTCCCCATAATCTGGGCGATGCACAGGGCAAGGATATGGCCGGCGATGATCTGGGAGTAAAATGCCTTTGTAGAGGCAACGGACATTTCTATGTCCCGGCCGTCGGACGTGTAGAACACTCCATGAGACCTTGTTGTGATATCGGACTGGCGCCTGTTGACAATGGCAACAATGGAAGCGCCCCGTTCCGATGCCATGATGACGGCCCTGTTCGTATCGGTCGTTGTTCCCGACTGGGTGATGGGAATGACCAGGGTATCCCTCAGATCATCCCGGAGGCAGAAACCGCTGAGCTCCGTAGCAATCTGTGCCTGGCTGCTGATCTCGGTTCCCCGAAGATAGCGCTCAAACCCATCGGCCACAGCGGACGCAGCTACTGCGGCTGTTCCCTGGCCGACAACGGTGATGAAGCGGATTTCCTTACTGCGAAGGGCATTTCGGATACTATCCGGCAAAATGTCAGGACCCAGGTTGAAGATGACCTGCCTACGGCCGTTTTCAGATTGTATCCGGTATTTCCCACGGAGGGTCTTTCGCACGGAGAGGGACGATTCAGTGATTTCCTTGAGAAAATAATGGGGATAGATGCCCCGGTCAATGTCACGGGTAGTGATTTCGGCTGTCTGGACAGGTTCCTCTTCTAGGGTGAGTGGAGTGCCATCGTAGCAGATCGCCCGAATACCGGAGAGTCCTCCATTCGATGCGGAATTGAGAATGAATATCTGCCCCGTTCCATTTTCTATTCCCGGTCGGGATGGCTTTTCTCCGTCCATTTTCAAAAAACGGGCGGTGCATTCTACGAGTCCGTATACTTCAGATGAAAAGATATAGCTATCCGCAGCAAGACCGATATAAATGGCTTGTCCGCTTCCCCTAATGGCCAGAAAAGCTTTTTCCGGATCGAGATTACTAATCATGGCGATTGCATGGGAGCCTTCAAAATCACCGACGGCGAGCCGAAAAGCTTCGGTGAGATCATGTCCTTCGACAAGATATTTCTCGATCTGGAGGGGAATGATCTTCGTATCGGTTGTTAGTTCCGGCGCGATCAAATCTCCCTTTTTCTCCAGCGCTTCACGGAGACTCAGATAATTGTCAATATCTCCATTGAGAATCACACAAATAAACCAGTTTCCCCGTCCATATATCGGGTATTCTTTGATCTGGAACTGTTCGTTGGTGAAGCATTGAGGCAGGCTGGTGGGCCGAGCTAGTGGAAGACTCTGTTGCAATGTATAATTGTCTATGGGATGGCAGTTTTCTTCGGTAATCGATCCTACGGAGGCCCAGCGCGTATGAACCATGGATATTTCAACAGTTGTTTCCCTCTCCGTAAAGGTCTGAAAAATGACATCGGAACGAATGGCATCTCTCAAACTTCGGACGTTTCTGCCCAAATCGCCAATGACCGAAGCTGTCTTATAGGTAAAGGAAAGCATCATCCGCTCTGTGGTTCCACCCCGAGCATTCCCTGAAAACGATATATGTATGGAAAGGTTCATCAGGTCGCCGATGCGGCAGCGTCTGGCAAATTCCTCTTCAAGATTCATCCGCTTGAGTTTACCGATTGCCGTTTCAAACTCTGAGCTGTCTTCGAAAGTGATAAGTACCTGGATTCCCGCCGAATCACGTCCCCGAACTTCAAGCCGGTCGATGCAGTTCAGCAGAAGGTTTATTTTCCTGTATTTATTCACAGAAGCACGGGTAAGCTGATCAATTTCCCGGCAGGCGGTAAGTTCTATAATCTTTTCGATATTTCCCAGGATATCCTTTTCCAGGCCCCAGAGGATATCCTTAAGGCGAATCATTCGGTCATTGACATGTTCGAGCTGAACGGTTGGCAGCGTGCTCGCATATTGTTCAAGACCGGCTTCTTCTTCTTTAAGGAAAAGAGCCATTTCATTGCAGAGGGAAGACAGGGAGGTCGCTTTGTTAGGATGGAAGAAGAGATCCACAAAAGGGGCTTCCTGGCGAAATGCTTCAAGAGCTTGCTCCATTTTCTCAACGACGGATTTTCCCTCGAGATATTGATTTGGAGTCAGGGATCCGGACGCCAGAGATGCCACTTCCATCTGCTTGAGTTTGGACCATAAGCCGGTCAGATCCGCCACTAGGTTTTCTTCAGTTTCTTTGTGGCCTTTGACGGCAATGATGCCAGCCAGTCCGCAGGGGAGCAAATCGGTATGCAGGGGGAAGAGAATGATCGATCCCGCCGGAGCGGAATGCAGGTCCCTGCCTATCAGAACTCGCCATTTTTTCAGCAATATGGGCAGGAATTGCATCAGACTATATCCTTCTTCATGGCCGTGACGGTTTGCACAGTGGGACATATCTCACTGCCCGGTCCGTAATGCCGTCAACAATTGCCTGAAGCCATGCTGTTCCGATGGCCGCTGTTTTTTTATCCAATCCCTGAATGAGGGAAATATAATCAGGTATTTCCTTTTTGTTCATGATACCGAGAGCCTTCAAAAAACTTTCCCGCTGTTTTGCACCAAAGGACTTTTCCTCACCACCGGTGAAGGCCGCTTCCATATCGGGCCATCGTTCATGGAATTGTATCTGCCTGTGCAGGTCGAGACTGCTCTTCCGAACGGAATAATCCATCTTCTGTGCAAAAGCCCTGAATCGATTGATGCGTTCATGCAGGATGCAATCGATGGTATCCATTGCCCCCGTCCAAAGATCGCCCATGTGCCGTACCCTGAAGACCGGCTGCCTGACATGACGGTACCACTCCCGAAGGGCCAGGATATTGGCCATGAATATGATATTGTTCAGAACGCGGCGGGACACATTCCCATAGCATCCCGGGACAAAGTCTTTTTCGTATGCCATTACTCCTGAACTGATGATTTTCCCGCCTTCTTCACAGTCCTGGCGAAGAATGGTTCCCGCTGCAGCGACGGTTCCAAAACCAATCTTGGCAGGGCCGACGATGCCGCCCTGTCCGCCAAGAAAGATGGGTGATTCTCCCAGCATCACACCATGCGGGACATCACCGAGCATGGACGGGGTCGCCTTATCCTGTTGCGGGGTGAAATTAAAGTGAATGTAAGAGCTTCCGACTTCGCTGTGATTTGTTCGGCTTGTGCCGCCTGCCATGAGGCAATCGCAGAAATTGATCAGGCTGCCCAGTGTGACAAAGGGGAAGAGGACCGTCTGCTTCAGGCCGACGGTGTGTCCTACCGTAACCTGCTCTTCAAGAAGGCAGCCTTCCCGGATTTGGGTCCCCGAACCCATGCAGACCCCTTCGAGAAAAGTAGACTCTTTAAAATAGCCGCCTTTTAATTCAACCGCAGGCCCAATCCAGCAGTTTACGATGGTGACGGGTGCTTCCCGGCCAAGGATGACATTGCCGGAGATAATTGTTTTTTCACCGTATATTCTAGTGCCTGGATGAAAAACCACTCCTTTTGTGGAAATGCGGTCCGGCTGAACCTCCTCGCCGATGTCCACCATGAAGGGGGCAGGGATGCTGACGCCTTTGGCAATCAGTTCCTTGATCCGTTCCTTCAGGTTCGTTTTCATCCGTTACGATTGACCGTCCAGTCCGAGTTTGGTCATTTTTTTCTGGAACGTGTTGCGGTTGATTCCGAGATAAATGGCGGCAGTGCTCTTGATATGATTTGAGCGCCGCAGAGCTATTTTGAATAATCCCTTCTCCACCGTCATCATGACTTCCTTGTGGAGACGGCTCTTGCCGTTTCCGGATGAACAAAGAAGGGTGGCGATATCCTCCAGACGCTGCTGAATGATTTCCTCAACGGCCGATGGGGCAGCGGGTGAAGGCTTGCGGATCGTCGTACGAATTGATTTTTTTGGACGCATGATAAAATAAATTCCTCTTTCCAAGATATTCTAAAAAATAATTAAAGGATAAAAACTTTATAAATGATAATACCGCTCATCGCAAGGGCAGCGATCCAAAGACCGAAAATGTCCGACATTTTGCTGATCGGGTTGGCGATGAGATTTCGTGCTTCCTCTTCCATCTTTTCTTCACCAAGGTGGTCCAGAAGCTCCTGAATTAATACAGATAGCCTGTCAACCGCATTCGAGACAATAAAAAATCCTTTCAGGGTTGTTATGAGTAGGTACACTTTTTTACCCATGATGACACAGCCGACATGAGTAATGTCCTCCCAGGAAAATGCTTTCCTGCGAAGGAACTTTCTGATGGTCATCCCTCGTTCGTCGGTGATGACTTTACGTGACGCGGTCTCAAGAAAAACATACAGGGCCGGTACGAAAGCGGCGAAATAAAAAATCTGCTCTGCAAAAGAATATTTCCCGAAGACAGCCATAAGCAGCAGGATCAGTAGAAGAACTACAACCAGCGTGAAGGGAACAAGCAGGGCGTTTCTCACAGGATACTGTTGTTCAGACATCATTTCAAACGGTCAAACCTCGCCGATAGGTACCGCTTCTTCCCCCTTTCTTAGACATTAAGCGGATGTCCGACAAGACCATATCCCTGTCGGCCGATTTGCACATGTCATAGATGGTCAGTGCCGCTACGCCGGCTGCCGTAAGAGCTTCCATTTCCACGCCGGTCCTTCCAACCGTCCTGACGCTGGCTTCAATCGTAATAATACCGCGTTTCGCATCACTTGCAAAATCAATCTCGATGTCCGTAAGTTCAAGTGGATGGCACATGGGGATCAGTGTGCCGGTCTGCTTAGCCGCCATGATACCGGCTACCCTGGCGACCCCGAACACATCTCCCTTCGGAATCTTACCGCCTGTAATTAGCGCGGATGTCTCCGGCTTCATCAATACCTTCGCCTGCGCAACAGCCTCCCTCACGGTGATGTTCTTCCCGGTCACATCCACCATGTGCGCATTGCCTTTATGATCCAGATGGGTGAGAGTGGCCATGGTCTGTAAACATTCTACTTAACAGGATTAAGATTGATAAGATTAAACTGGAAGGTACGTTAACACAGCGATACAGGTGAGTCAAGGCATGAAAATTCACCCATGAAAAAAATTATCGCAATGCTAACTGCCAACCGTTTTACCGCCAACAAAGTTGGCGCATGCAGCTGCCGATTTGGGATCATGATCAATTAAACCGTTGATATCACGTGAGTCACTATCACGGCACAAACCTTGCTAAGGCCTTCCTTTATGGTTCTTCAAAATATCTTAAGGAGGATGGTGTGATTGTAAAGGCACTGGGCAGTGCGGTGGTTAGGATTGAATCGTATCGGGTGGATGTCGAGGTAGATGTTTCACCTGGATTGCTGTTGTTCTCAACCGTTGGCTTGCTGGATGTTGCAGTTAAAGAGAGCAGGGACCGCATCAAGGCGGCCATTAAAAATTCAGGCTACAGCTTCCCCCCGGCATCATATCACGGTCAATCTGGCCCCGGCTGATATTCGCAAACAGGGGACTGCTTTTGATCTGCCCATTGCTCGGGAATTCTTGCCGCCGAGGGGATCATTCCGAAAGAGAAGCTCTTGACCTATGCAGCTCTGGGTGAGCTTTCCCTCGATGGTGCGGTCAAGAGTGGGGTTCTTTTCCTGGATGAGCTTCCCGAATTCAGAAAAATGTTCTGGAGGGACTTCGCCAACCGCTGGAACATGGAGCAGTTACAATCACCCTCTCATCCCAGATGGCATCATTTCTCGCCAGTTTAAGCTCATGGCGGCTATGAATCCCTGCTCCTGCGGGTATTATGGAGACAGCCGCTGGGCGTGCCGCTGTCGGCCCCAGCAGGTACAACAATATCAGTCCAAGGTTTCCGGGCCCCTTCTGGATCGGATTGACATTCACATCGATGTGCCGTCCGTCAAGTATCGTGATCTCTGCGGATCGTACTCCGGGGAAAACTCAGGCACGATTCGGAAGCGGGTCATGGATATTCGTGCCCTGCAGAACAGCCGTCTTTCCCCCAGAGCCATTTCGTACAATGCCATGATATCGGATCGTGATGTAAAGTAGCTCTGCGAGTTAGACGGGCAATCGCGCCAACTGATGGCAATGGCGGTGGACAAGCTCGGTCTGAGTGCCCGTACGTATACACGGATACTGAAAGTGGTCAGGACTATTGCCGATCTGGACGGGGATGAGAGGACCAGGTCGAATCATGTGGCGGAAGCCATTCAATACAGAAGCCTTGATAGGTCATTCAATTAGTGTTAAGAAACACAAAAGTTTTTTCTGATGGAGAATCAGGGGAAGGAAGAAGAAAATGAATATCAAGGTGAAAAAAGTTCCGGCAGCAAAGAAAAAACAAAAACCGATGGATGAATCGAAACTCGGGTTTGGAAAAATCTTCTCGGACCATATGTTTACTGTAAAATATACGGTGGACCGTGGCTGGCACGATGCGC
>JBEKJA010000100.1:0-8121 GCA_050011475.1 Syntrophales bacterium | reverse complement strand
AAACAGCACAGCAACTCCACCGGGATTAAATAAGGATGAAATAGATTTCGACAATCTGTATGTTGCAGCCAAAGGTCTCCTGGACTCTCACCTTGATTTGAGAATCGGCAGACAGGATCTGGTCGGTGAATTCGGTGACAATTTCCTGGTCGTAGATGGCACACCCGGAGACGGATCCAGGACGTTTTATTTCAACGCAGCCAGGGCGACCGTAAAATTCAATGAGAGATACAATCTTGATCTGGTGTATCTCTTTAATCAGTATAATGATGGTGTGTTGCCTTCCCTTTACCAATCATCACCTCCGGGGAAAGATACGCTCAATACATCTGACGAGATTGGCATACTTGCCTATGGTCGGGGCAGGATAACCGATAATCTGACCATAGAACCCTATTACATGTATAAGGATGAAAAAGTGGCCGGTTATCCCGTTGCCGCCCCATCAGTAGACCCAACAGCATACAAATTGGGGAAAGAGCAATTAAAATTGAATACGGTCGGAGCAAGGGTTGTTATTGGATTAGGGCCAGACTGGACGCTCAAAGGTGAATATGCTCATCAGTTTGGCGAGTATGATGACGGAACAGGCAGGGTTGGTGACGGTGGTAATGTCTTTGTCGGCAGGCAGTTCAAGGATGTGGTTCTTAAACCGTCTGTCAATCTGGGATACGTTTATCTGTCAGGGGATAAGCAGGACTCTTCCAAAGTCGAGGGATGGGATCCTCTTTGGTCCCGCTATCCGTGGCTTTTCGAAGGGCAAGGTTATACCTATGTCCCAGAGACCGGCATAAAAGATTATTATACAAACCTGGAGGCGGTAAGAGCCTCTTTCAACTTCGTGTTGACGCCGCAGACGGGACTGATGCTTGCATATAATCATCTTTGGGCAAATCAGAGTGAATCGAATCATTACTACTATGCAAGCGCAACCTCATACTACAATATCTTTTCAAAAGACGGGAAAAACCGGGGTGACCTGGTTCAGGTGGTGCTGAGTCACAATTTCACGGACAAAATCACTGGATTTCTTCAGGTAGAGGATTTCATGCCTGGCAACTATTACAACGATACAAATCGGGACAATGCGTTGTTTGTTCGCTGGCAGCTTGAATGGAAGATCTAAATTAAAAAAGGGTCTAGACTAGCTGAGAGGGTATTTTCTCAGCAGTTTTAAAATGGTTTGATAAATATTTTGGTTCCGGTAATTAAATCGGAACTCACACTCTTTGAGATGAAAATAAAAGGTCGACTGCGGCAAACCATGGAACTTCATGAGTCTCCTTTTCGAGTAAGACCAGAAGGATTCAATGCCGTTGATATGTTTCCTGCCGTTGCTGAACTCATTTTTTCCATGGTGTACACGATAGTGCTTTTTATAGCCTAAGTCAACCAAACCGCTGTACCCGCGCCAGCGATCGGAATGGATAATGCTATCCGGATCAACTTTGCCCCGAATGATGGCCTGGAGCGTCTTTCGGGCACAGTCCGGTACGACCTCGGTATAGACATTGCCTCCCCGCTGCAGGATCCCAAACACGGGCGTTTTACCATAAGCACCACGGCCGCGTTTCCCTTTGATCCGCCTAGCGCCGAAGTAGGACTCATCGATTTCGATCTCTCCATGAAACGGAGAGGATTGCTCACAGAACGCGGTGATCCTTTTTCGGATCAGGAGCAGATAACGATTCACCGTGTTGCGGTTCAGACCAGTCAGGATAGCGATTTTATGGGCGTCCAAATCAAGAGAAAAGTACTTCACTAATGCGCGAAATTTGGCCTCTGAAATTCTTGAACGTTTTGAGTACCTGTTACTTATTGACATGACTAGCTTTTTAGCACTTTTAACAGTGCTTAACTAGTCTAGACCCTTAAAAAAAATTGCGAATAAGGCTTTTTGCAGAGGCCTCGGGGAGAGATCCTTTGGGGCCTTTGTTTTTTTGCAAAAAGTGGCAACATCGGCATGTTGCAAAAATGACACAGGCATGGATGAGGCGCTTCATTTTTCCAGTGATTCAGGTCCTTGAAAAAGGCCCGAATTTTTGCAGGAAAAAGGCAAAATATTTCTTGACACAATAAATCAACTACGATAGTGCAGTTCCGCACAAATGGCGTGACCTGTGGTCATATCGTGACCGCCGTTCAGTCCCTCTCAGGCGGTGCGAATCATTGCTCAAAAAGCCGATTCCCGTAGGTTGTCTAAATAGCATCGGGGATGTGTCGTGACCATTAGGGGCCGAATTTATTGGTAATTGAAGAAGCCCCCATCAGAAACGGTCCTATCGGAGCCAGTGAGTAATCCCATTGAGTTTCACAGTATATTACCCGTCGGGTTTGCGCCTTGGCCTATCAATACAGGCAGTTCAAAAGGATACATCGCATTTATCAAAAATAATTAAGACCATAAAAGGAGGCGGAAGGAAAACGTATGGCTGAAACAGGATTGAAAGAGGTTTATCCGGTACCGGATAAAATCAGGAAGATGGCCTACATCAGCGGCAGGGAGGCCTATGACAAGCTCTGGAAGCGCTCCATTGATGATCCCGACGGATTCTGGGGGGAAGTAGCATCTGAGTACGTCGAGTGGTTCAAGAAGTGGGACAAGGTCATGGACTTCAACTTTGACATCCGTAAGGGACCTATCTATGTGAAGTTTTTCGAAGGTGGAAAACTCAATGTCTCGTACAACTGCCTGGACAAGAATCTCAAGACCAGGGCGGATAAAGTTGCAATCCAGTGGGAAGGCAATGAACCCAGCGAAAACAGGGCCCTGACCTATAAACAGCTACACGAAGAAGTATGCAAATTTGCCAATGTGTTAAAGTCCCTGGGAGTCAAAAAGGGTGACCGCGTTTGCTTGTATCTCCCCATGATCCCCGAACTGGCCATCTCCATGCTGGCCTGTACCCGCATCGGCGCCATTCATAGCATCGTGTTCGGTGGCTTCAGCTCCGACTCATTGAGAGACCGGATCCTGGACAGCACATGTAAGATCCTTGTCACCTGTGATGGCAGTTTTCGTGGCGCGAAAGCCGTACCCCAGAAGGATGGTGCGGACGCAGCCGTGAAAGATTGCCCTTCGGTGGAGAAGGTTGTTGTCGTCAAGCGTGTTGGTGAGAAGATCAAATGCAATTGGATACCCGGCAAGGACCTCTGGTGGCATGAAGAAATGGCCAAAGCCTCTGCCAACTGCCCACCCGAGTGGATGGATGCCGAAGACCCCCTCTTCATCCTTTACACCTCCGGATCCACAGGAAAACCCAAGGGCGTCATGCACACAACCGCCGGTTACCTCGTCTATGTCGCCTACACCCACAAAATGATATTTGATTATAAAGATAACGAAGTTTACTGGTGTACCGCTGATATCGGCTGGGTCACTGGACATTCCTACATTGTTTACGGTCCTCTCTGCAACGGCGCCACCTCTGTCATGTTTGAAGGTGTCCCCAATTATCCCGACATCAGCCGTTTCTGGAAGGTCGTTGAGAAATACAAGGTCAACGTTTTCTATACCGCCCCCACAGCCATCCGCGCTATTGCTAAGGAGGGCAGTGATTGGGTAAAGAAAGCGGATATCTCCAGCCTGCGTATCCTTGGCACGGTAGGCGAGCCCATCAACCCTGAAGCCTGGAACTGGTATTATAACGTGATCGGCCGCGGCGAATGCCCGATTGTGGACACCTGGTGGCAGACCGAAACGGGTGGTATTCTTATTACTCCGCTTCCCGGCGCCATTGATATTAAGCCCGGTATGGCTACAGTGCCCTTCATGGGTGTCTGGCCGGTGCTCGTGGACGACGAAGGCAAGGAGATCAACGAGACGGAAGCATCCGGCGCCCTTTGCATCAAGCGCCCCTGGCCCGGGATCATGCGCAGTGTTTACGGCGATCCCAAGCGTTTCCAGGAGACATACTTTGAACAGTTCCCCGGTTACTATGTGACCGGAGACGGCTCCCGCAGGGATAAGGACGGCTATTATCAGATTACCGGCCGTATCGATGACGTTATCAATGTATCGGGACACAGAATGGGTACCGCTGAAGTTGAGAGTGCCTTGGTTGCCCATGCCAAGGTTGCCGAGGCAGCGGTTGTCGGGTATCCCCATGAACTGAAGGGCCAGTCAATTTATGCCTATGTAACCTTGAAGACCGGTATCGAGAAGTCTGACGCTCTGAAGAAGGAACTGGTTGCCCATGTCCGGACGCTCATCGGCCCCATCGCTACACCGGAGAAGATTCAGTGGGCAGATGGCCTTCCCAAGACCCGCAGCGGAAAGATCATGCGGAGGATTCTGAAGAAGGTCGCCGCCGGTGATATTAACGAACTCGGTGATACCACGACGCTGGCCGATCCGTCTGTCGTGGACGACATCGTAAAGAACAGGCAGTAATGTATCGTGAATAGTGGGGAAGACGTTGAACCGTCTCCCCCACACCATAACATTAACGTGCTGGATGCGGAGCTGGCGGTGCGTGTCCAGGCTCCCATTCGGGAAGGAGGAAGGCGTGAATATCATTGCATGTGTCAAGCAAGTTCCGGACACGGAAGCCCAGATCAAGGTGAAAGCTGATGGATCTGGCATTGATGAGGGCGGCATCAAATGGGTTATGAACCCCTATGATGAGTACGGTGTTGAGGAAGCCCTTAAATTGAAGGAGAAGGTTGGTGGAGAGGTGACCATTGTATGTGCGGGTCCTGCCCGTGCGATGGAAACTATCCGGACCGCCCTTGCCATGGGTGCCGAGAAGGGCATCCACATTTGCGATCCGGCTCTCGACAACGCCGATGCGTACACAACGGCGACAGCCCTCGCGGCTGCAATCAAAGGGTCCCCCTTTGATATCGTTTTCTGTGGCCAGCGGGCAATCGACGACGATTCCGGCCAGGTGGGTTCAATCCTAGCTGATCTGCTCGGCGTTCCGCAGTTCACCATCGTGATGAAGGTGGACATCGACGGCCAGAAAATCAAGGTCTTAAAACCCATTGAGGGCGCTCAGCTTGTCATCGAAGGATCGCTCCCATGCGTCGTCACGGCAACGAAAGGCCTCAACGAACCCCGATATGCGTCTCTGCCGGGGATTATGAAAGCCAAAAAGAAGCCCGTTGACGTGAAAGATGCGGCTACGCTCGGCGTCTCCACAGATGCCAAAGCCAAGGTCGCAAAGTTCGTACCGCCTCCGGCCAGATCCCCTGGAAAGATCATCTGCGCCGACGATACGCCCGAAGGTAAAGCCGCTGAGTTGGCCAAACTTCTCCGGGAAGAGGCAAAGGTTATTTAATCCATCAAGCACGGAGGTAAATAGAAATGGCAAAAGGTGTATGGATTGTTGCAGAACAGAGAGACGGTGCCCTTCGAAAGGTTTCGTTCGAGCTGGCCAGCACGGCACGGAAGCTGGCGGATCAGCTTGGCGATGAGGTGTGCGCTGTTCTATGCGGCTCCGGCGTTGAAGGCCTAGCCGCCGAACTCGGTAAATATGGTGTGGACAAGGTTTTTGTGGCGGATGATCCGGCCCTCGAACCCTATACGACGGATGCCCACTCAGCAGCCGTGGCAAAGGTTGTGAAGGAAAACGATCCGGCTATTCTGCTTCTTGGCGCTTCAGTGCTGGGTAAGGACCTGTCCTCAAGGCTGGTAGGCAAGCTGGCTACCGGCATGGCTACGGACTGCACGGATGTCAAGATTATCGATGGCAAATTCGTTGCATTCCGTCCGCTGTATGCAGGCAAGTGCTATGGTGAAGTGGTTTTCAATGCCGTCCCGGCAATGGCTTCCCTGCGGCCTAATGTGTTCCCCATTGTGGAGAACGCCAAAGCAGGCGCAGTTGCGAAGTTTGATGCCGGTCTCGATCCGGCTCAGCTCAAGACCAAAATCGCCGAAGTTCAGAAAGAAGCTTCCGGTAAAATCGACGTGACGGAAGCCAACATCATCGTATCAGGCGGTCGTGGTATGAAAGGTCCTGAGAACTTTGCCCTGCTCGAAGATCTGGCTGTAGTTCTTGGGGCTGCTGTCGGTGCATCGAGAGCTGCTGTGGACGCTGGCTGGCGGGTACAGTCCGACCAAGTCGGCCAGACCGGAAAGGTTGTTTCACCAAATCTTTACATTGCCTGTGGAATTTCCGGTGCCATTCAGCATTTGGCTGGCATGAGCTCTTCGAAGTACATTGCAGCCATCAACAAGGATGCGGAAGCTCCGATCTTTACAAAGGCTGATTATGGAGTGGTGGATGATCTCTTTAAGGTCGTTCCGGCCCTCACAGTTGAGTGCAAGAAACTTCTTGCCTGAAATAAACGAGCCGGGGGCGGGTTACCGTCCCCGGCTTTTTGCTGTAAAATATCGTTTCAATCTTTGGCCCATTCAATATGATCAGGCAAATCATACCTGTCAGGAGGAACAAGGCATCCATCTCAAAAAATTGAGGTGGATACCCTGGGCCTTCGGCCCTGAATGCTAAAAATCAATGGAGGATTTATGGAACACGGATTACCACCCATCGGAATCGGGAATGAAGGCAGACAGGTTTTCTGGAATGCCGAACACTTCGAATTATTCCTATTCCTGTTTACGAGCGTTGCCCTGATCATCTTCGCTTACGGGGTTTACAGGCGCTGGCAGATGTGGAATGCCATCGGTAAGCCGGAATTTCGGGGCGACCATATCAAGGAGCGTGTTAAGCTCCTGCTGAAGAACGCTCTTCTGCAGTTGAAAACCTTTGAAGATATCTACCCCGGCATCATGCATGGACTGATTTTCTTTGGTTTCTTTGTATTGATCTTCGGTGCATTCTTCGATGCATCGGAGTTCCACATCACAGAGCCGTTCGGTTTTGCTTTCCTCAGGGGAAAGATTTACCTTTTATTCTCCTTTCTAATGGAAGTGTTCGGCCTGGCTGTGCTGACCGGCATCATCATGGCGCTATGCCGAAGATATATCCAGAAGCCTGATCGGCTGACCTATAAAGGTGAATCGGACAGTACGCTGGATGATGCCATCGTGCTGATTCTTATTGGGGCGATCATCCTGACAGGTTTTTTAATCGAAGGGCTCAGAATTTATGTAACCCGCGGTGATGCACCCTGGGAAGTCTGGTCCTTCGGCGGCTGGATGGTGTCATACCTGTTCACCGGTGTTTCGACGGGCAAGGCCCTGGCACTCCACAAGTTGATGTGGTGGTTCCATACATTCCTTGCACTGGGCTTCATCGCTTATATTCCCTATTCAAGACTCATGCACATCATTACGACATCGGCGAATCATTTTATGGCATCATTAAAACCCGTGGGCCAGCTCGAGCCGATCCGTGACTTTGAAAACGCTGAAACCTTCGGTATTGGAACGCTTGACGAGTTCACAAAAAAGCAGATTTTCGATTCCGATGCCTGTACACGGTGCGGCCGCTGTCAGGATGGTTGTCCGGCTTACCTGTCCGGAAAGCACCTGTCCCCCAAGAAAGTAGTTCAGGATATCAAGAACTTCTGGTTGGAAAAGGCGCCTGCCGCTGCAGCAGTAAAGCGGGAGAAGGGGGAAGGATTCCACATTAAACTGCTCAATCCGGTGGATAAAATTGTAGATGACATGCTGATCAAGACTAAGGGTGGGGTGAGTGGAGAGGCCCCTGCAGGGAAGGCCCTGGTCGGTGAGGTCATCGATCTTAACTCGCTATGGGACTGTACAAATTGTATGTATTGCATGGAGAACTGCTCTGCATCCATTGAACATGTACCCAAGATTGTCGGCATGAGGCAATATAAAGTTCTCACTGAGGCTGATTTCGCTCCCGAGCTGCAGCTTACCTATCGCAACATGGAGAATAACTCCAACCCATGGGGCGTAGGGGCACATTTAAGGGCCGAGTGGGCTCAGGGCCTTGATATTCCCACCCTGGCAGAGAATCCGAATGTCGAATACCTTTTCTATGTCGGATGCGCCGGATCTTTCGATGATCGCGGCAAAAAGGTATCAGCCGCATTTGCTAAGATCCTGAAAACAGCCGGTGTAAGCTTCGGAATCCTGGGAACGGAAGAAAGCTGCTGTGGTGATTCGGCCATGAGAGGCGGTAATGAGTACCTCTATCAGACCCTTGCCCAGGCGAACATTGAAGTCATGAATGCTCATGGAGT
>JBEKJA010000099.1:0-8123 GCA_050011475.1 Syntrophales bacterium | reverse complement strand
AGGTGCTTTTTCAGTTCTTTCTGAAACTCGCCTTTCTTCCCACGGACGATGGGTGCCAGTAAATTCAGTTTTGTTTTTTCCGGATAGGCCGTGATGGCTTCCACCATCATGTCAATCGTCTGGGATCGTATTTCTCTGCCGCATTGATAACAGTGTGGTACACCAACCCTGGCAAACAGAAGCCTCAGGTAATCATAGATTTCCGTGACGGTGCCGACGGTTGATCTTGGATTATGACTGGCGGAGCGCTGTTCGATGGCAATGGCAGGAGAGAGGCCTTCAATGGCCTCTACATCCGGTTTGTCCATCTGGCCTATGAACTGCCTGGCATAGGTTGATAGTGACTCAACGTAGCGTCTTTGTCCCTCGGCGTAGATCGTATCAAAGGCAAGGGACGATTTACCTGAGCCGGATACTCCGGTAATCACCACCAGCTTATCCCTGGGGATATCAATGCTGATATTTTTCAGATTATGTTGTGAGGCGCCCTTAATGCGAATCGTATTCATCACGGCTTGATATCGATGTGGGATCTTTTCCTGAGATCTGCCATCCATTCCTCAAACTTTTTTTCCATCTTCTGCTCTTCAATTTTTGAAAGAATCTCCTTCCGGACGGACTCAATCGGTTTGATCCCTGCACCGCGCCGGTCGATGACTTGGATAATGTGAAACCCCAGCGGCGTTTCAATGATACCGCTCATCTCGCCTGTTTTAAGGCGGAAGGCTTCCCGTTCAACTTCCGGCATCATGAGGCCTTTTTCCACGAATCCGATGTCACCGCCGGAAGACGCAGCGGGACCTTGTGAATACTGTTCTGCGAGGGTATCAAAAGGTTCTCCTGCCTGCAGGCGCTTGAGGACCCCATCCATTTGAAGCCGGATCGCGGCCCGGGTCATCACATCCGCATCCTTCGGAAACAATAGAATGATCTGCTTGATGCGGACCGCTTCTTTCCCCTCATACTCATCCCGGTGCTTCTTATAGTATTCGCCAATTTCATTTTCAGTGATCGATAGCGTCGAGCGGACTTCCCGCCGGACCAGTTTCATTTGGATGAGATGATTCTTTAATTCTTTTCTATAGTCTTCAACAGATGTCCCCTCGGCTTTCAGGGCCTTTTCAAACTCTTCCGTTTTCATTTTGTTCCGGGTGAGGATGTCCTTGACTGCATCATTGACCTCCTCGTCCTTTACGGTCACATTGGTATTTTTGGCCTCCTGTTCAATGAGGAGATTGTTAATCATCCGATTCAGAAAACCCGCCCTGGCATCCGCGATAATTTTTTCCTTGTCTTTCCCCTGATAAGAGCTTTCGATCTTCTTCTGGAATGGTTCAAACCCGCTGTTCAACTCATAAAGCGTTATAACATCGCCATTGACGACGGCGGCGATCCGGTCTGCGACCACACCGAAGGCGGGTTGGATGATCCACATCCCTCCCAGCAGGACGGCGGCGGCTATCAAAATATTCACTTTATGTAATTGCATGGTAATCCTTTGATTTTCAATGAGTTCGAATAGTAAAAAATTATAATATCAGAATATCGGCCTTACATCAATGCACATAGTATCTTTAGTGGTTAAGTGGCGAATAATGTCAACTGCTTTCCTGAGGATATCTCCACCCTGAAGCCCTTCTGCCGGAACGTAAAGCTTCAGATCCGGCGTGAGTATGGGGCCTCGCAGAGCCGGAGTCCTGGCTCCTTTGCGAATATGTCCCGGTCTGGCCCCCCTGGCAGTGCCTTGAGCGGAAGCATTGACAAAATCCACGATACGGGCCGGGTCGATGGGGCTTTGCGAACTGAAAGCAATGAGAAACTGCCGGCCGTCATATCCCATTTTCTGAACACGAATCTGCTTGAGGCGATTTCTGATACGGATAACTTCAAACAGATTATCCGCTTCTGGTGGCATAGGACCGAAACAATCGATAAGCTCGTCCCTGATGCCGAATACCTCCTCGTCTGCTGCGGCGAGGGAGAGATGCTTGTACGTACCGAGACGCTGGTGCTCGTCATCCATATAGGTTTCCGGAAGATAGGCCGGCAAACCGAGGTGAATTTCCGGTCTGATCTCCTCAGCCTGCACATCCGCTCCCTTAATTTCGCGGATGGTTTCAGTCATCATCTCCGTGTAAAGTTCATAGCCGATTGCCGACACATGTCCTGATTGGGAAATCCCCAGCAGGTTCCCCGCCCCCCTGATATCCAGATCACTCGACGCGATCCGGAAGCCTGATCCCGGCTCGGTAAAATCCTGGATTGCCTGAAGCCGCTTTTGTGCTTCACGGGAGAGGCTGGCTCCCTTGGGAACAAAAAGGTAGGCAGCGGCCTCCTCCCTTGATCGGCCCACCCGGCCGCGGATCTGATAGAGCTGCGCAAGGCCAAAGCGGTCAGCCCGATTGATGAAGATGGTATTGGCAGCGGGGACATCCACACCGGATCCGATAATACTGGTGCAGACCAGGACATCGCACTCGCGGCGGACAAATTTCACCATGGACGATTCAATCTCCGATGCCTTGAGCTGGCCGTGAATAACACCGATTCGGGCTTCGGGAACCAGCTTCTCGACGAGCCTGGCCATGGAATAGATGGACCTTACCCGATCATGGACAAAGAATACCTGGCCGCCCCGTTCGAGCTCCCGGCGGATTCCGTCCAGGATGACGTCTTCGCTGAATTCAAGCACATAGGTCCTGATAGGTTGGCGGTCTTCCGGCGGCGTATTGATAATGGAGAGATCGCGGATGCCGACCAGTGAGAGGTGGAGGGTTCGGGGAATCGGTGTGGCCGAAAGGGTTAAAACATCCACAAGCGTCCTGAGTTTCTTCAGCTTTTCCTTATGCTGGACGCCGAATCGCTGCTCTTCGTCGATGATGACCAGTCCCAGATCCCGGAAAATGACATCTTTCTGCAGCAGGCGATGCGTGCCGATGACGATATCCACCATTCCGCTTTTCAATCCTTCAAGAATCTCCTTTTGTTCATTTTTACTGCGGAAGCGGTTCAGGGCTTCCACACGGATCGGATAAGTGGCAAGCCGCCGCGAAAAGGTCTGGTAGTGCTGCTCTGCGAGAATTGTGGTGGGAACCAGAACGGCTGCCTGACGGCCGTCGAGTGTCGCCCGGAATGCGGATCGAAGTGCCACTTCGGTTTTTCCAAATCCTGCGTCGCCGCAGATGAGCCGGTCCATCGGCCTGCCGCCGCCCATGTCAAGATGGGTTTCCTCGATGGCGCGGTGCTGGTCCGGAGTTTCCTCATATTCAAAGGATGAGCAGAACTCATCGTAAAGCTGATCAAGAGGCGAATAAGCCTGCCGTTCCATGACCTCCCTGGTTGCATATATCGCTACAAGCTCCTCTGCAACTTCCCGGATGGAGCGCTTTACTTTTTCTTTTACGGTAGTCCAAGATGTTCCCCCCATCCTGTCGAGCTTCGGCATATAACCTTCCGGGCCGACATAGCGCTGGAGAAAATCAAGGCGATCCACGGGAACATAGAGCTTGTCCTGGTCCAGGTATTCCACGAGAAGAAAATCGTTGGTAATGCCTCCGGCGGTGAGCTTCTGCAGACCCAGGTAGCGTCCGATGCCGTGGTCCGTATGGACCACAAAGTTCCCCTCCTTCAGCTCGCTGAAGGATTTCAGGAAAAAGCCTTCATGGGTGGGACGAACCCGCCGCCGGATCATTCTGCGCCCAAATATCTCTTCATCACTTAATACGACAAGCTTCAGCGCATCAAGTTGAAAACTGCCACTGACCTTTCCTTCTCCAAAGCTCAAATATCCGAACCTGTCCCGCTTTTCGACTTCTTTCAAAAGCGGCACAGCGGCAAAAGACGGCGACATGCCGTAGGGCGAGAGAAGGTGTTCCATCCTTTGCCTGCATTCCTTTCCACCACAGACAATATGGACAAGGTTGCCTTCAGTCAGCCAGACTTTGATCTTATCGGCCAGAACAGCCATGCGGCCTTCTTCCGTCCTTTGCAGGCCGTCCGTTCGAAGAGGACCTGCATCACCGACCGGCATGGCGATGATTTTTGCCTGCGCATCTACCTCATCTCCATCGGTACCAAGGACGAGTCCTTCAAGGCGAACGGTTTGCATCGTCCCGAATATGGGAGGATTGCCGAAGAATGTATCCTCCTTCTCAAGGTGAAAGAAATCCTTTCCTTCGACCTTCATGAAGAATCGATCCAGTTCATTGTGAAAGGACTCCGACTGCCCGGATATCGCCATGGGATCATCAAGAACCAGTATACACCGTGAAGGCAGGTAATCTGCCAGACCCTCCAACTTATCGTAAAAAAGAGAAAGATAGAGTGGATTGAGGAAAGAAAACAATCCGTTTTCCAGCCGCTCCGTGAGGCGCTCTCTGACCATTCTGGGCAGATCCAGTTCAGATGAGCGTTCCCGGATGCGCTTCAGACCATGCTGGCGCCGCTCCCCGGTAAGGATAAGCTCACTTGCCGGGGGTAATAGGAATTCCTGCGATTCACCGGTGGAGCGCTGGCTATATGGATCAAAGATTCGGATTGATTCGACCTCGTCGCCGAACAATTCCACCCGGAATGGAGCCGCTGTGCCCGGAACGAACACATCGAGAATATTGCCGCGTAGGCTGAATTCACCATGCTTTTCCACAAGCACAGTCTGGAAGTAGCCCCCTTCGGCAAGCTTTGCGGAAAGCCTATCCCGGTCAATGGAATCGCCGGCGGCTATGACCTGGATATAATCTTCGAAGGATTTCTTCGGGAGCGTTTTCTGGAGAAGGGCGGGGAGAGATGTTACTATGACAGACGGATCACCCCAGGTCAGGTTAAATAACGCACCCATTCTTGCACGCTCGCCTTCCCGCTGGGATGCGAACATATCCTGTGTGAGAATGTCCCACGCAGGGTACTGAATGATGCTGGATGAAGGGAGAAAGTAAGAGAGGTCCTGAACGGAGGTTTTGGCTTCTTTTTCCGAAGGGCTGATCCATATGACAGGTCTGCCTGTATTTTCGAACAGGATAGCGGCAAGTAACCGCCCGGCGGTTCCGCGGAGCCCTCTTACATGGATAGGCGAGTCTCCGCCCCGGACACGGACAATGAGCTCGTGAACAGCAGGACTGACGGAAACTTCTCTCTTTTCTAAAATCTTCCGCATAAAAAAAACGATGTCATTGTGTGCGAGGCGGCGCGTAAGCCGCCGTGGCAATCTTATAAACAAAGCATACGATCCAAAGCCCTCTTCGCCGGTACCCGGATGACGTGCTTCATTTCATTCAACGAATCATAAATGTCTTCAAGTGTAATCAACTTCATCATCTCACAGACAAGGCTGTCGGAGGCCATGATGAACGACTTGTCGGGGTTCTCCCTACGGAGCTGTGTCAGGATTCCCATTTCTGTACCTACAATCATTTCCGTCGCAGTTGTTTCCCTGGCAAAACGCAGGATGGCGGTTGTGCTTCCCACAAAATCTGCTATGGCAAGGACTTCCGGTCTGCACTCAGAGTGAGCGGCAAAAACCGCACCGGGATGACGTTTCCTGGTAGTGAGCACTTCTTCGACATTCAGAGCATTGTGGATTGGGCAGTATCCCTGCCACGGGATAATTTTTTTGCCGGTTAGAGAAGCGGCATATCGGGCAAGGTTTCCATCGGGGACCATCAGAATTTCTCTGGCATTTTCGATACTCTCAACCACCTTGACGACATTGGCCGATGTGCAGCAGATGTCCGTCATGGCCTTTGTTTCCGCTGTGGAGTTTACATAGGTAACAACAACGGCATCGGGATGTTCCTCGCGGGCCTTGCGAAGACGCTCCGCAGAGATCATATCGGCAAGCGGACATCCGGCATCGAGGCGGGGAAGAAGGACCGTCTTCTCAGGTGATACAATTGCGGCACTTTCGGCCATGAAGTGAACGCCTGCGAAAACAATAACTTCCGCATCCGTTTTTGCAGCCTCAAGCCTAAGGGCCAGCGAGTCACCTAGGAAGTCCGCAATCTCCTGGATTTCAGGCCGCTGATAATAATGGACCAACAGGATTGCCCGCCTGTCCTTGAGGAGTCTCTTGATTTCGTTCTGTAATTTGGAAGTTTTCATCATTGCCCCAATTTATGTAAAATGATATATTTATAATATAAGCAGAAATTATTCAAGGGCAACCAAACACCGGTAATGGTCTTACATTCATTGACCATTCGGGATTTATTCTGCTATACGCAGGCCACGCGCAACCTCTATGGAAAAATTTTGTACCCAGCATACCGCCTTTTTATCCTTCTAGTCCTTCTTATCGGCATATGGGGTATCAATGGCTGTGCATCCATGTATTTTAAAAAATCGGAGCCGCTGACCCAGAGCGTAAAAATGCATGATCTGTCCGGACTCACCTGGAGGGAGCAATGGCAGGGGATCGTTTTCAATGGCGAGAAGGTGGGGTTCAGCCTCCTGAAAATCATCCCGCTTCCTGAAGACGGTTTATACTCGATTACATCAGAGGCTCATCTCCATATTAAATTTATAGGCATCAACAAGACCATTCTTATGACAGGAAATAAAACGGTGAGAAAGGACCTTACTTTGTCTTCCTTTCACTACGAATTAAAACTGAACGAAGAGCCGCTTCTGATTGATGGCAATGTTCATAACGGCCGGCTTCAGGTCGTATTGACCAATGGTACCCGGCACAGGAGTATACACAAACAGGTTGGGACGCTTTACCCGTCGAGCGCTGTCAATCTATATCCAATTCTTGAAGGGTTGTCCGTAGGCAACCATTACAAATACACCGTCTTTGACCCGGAAACTCAGACCGTATGCGATGTTGAGCAAACGATAGCCGCATTCGAGCAAAGCGAAGAACTTAAGGTGGCGCCCTCTTTCAGGGTGGGAACCAATATGCTCGGCCACCAAGTCAGGACATGGATCAATTCACTTGGAGAATCCTTACTTAAGCTGGGATTGAACGGAGCCATCGTCACGCATCAGGAGGATGAAGCACAGACCCGCGACTATCTTTCGGAGAGCGCACTGGCCAGGAGGGATGTCATTCTTGACATCAGCCTCATCAAAACGGAAAAGCCTCTTTTATGCCCGCGGCAGACCACATACCTTGAAGCGGTTATTTCAAATTTTCCACTTCATATCACTCCTTTGAATGATTCGACCCAGATCATACAGGCAAAAGAGGGGGAGGCTTCTGCATTTTCCTATAAGATCAACCGTGTGCTGTCGTCGTCACCGTCAGGGGAGAACCGGTCTATTCCAGGATCCAGCGAGCGCATGATAGATTTGCTTCCTGCGGACCATGTGGAAAGCAACCATCCGGAGATCAGGGAAAAGGTATCAGAAATTCTTGCCGGTGCCGAAACGCCGCTGGAGAAGACCCGGAAGCTTGTTGCCTGGGTTTCGCAGAACATTAAAGATGACATTATCAGAAACTTTTCTGCTTTGGATGTGCTTCATAAGTGCCGCGGAGAATGCCAGGCGCATTCAATGCTCTATATAGCCATGGCCCGTGCTGCAGGAATTCCCTCGAGATTTGCAGGAGGGATCGTTTACCTTGCAGGTAAGGGTTTCCTGTATCATAGCTGGGTTGAAAGTGATCTAGGTAGTTGGGTTCCTGTGGATCCGGCGTTCAACCAGGTAGGTGTGGATGCAACGCATATCAAGCTGGTAGAGGGCTCAGACTGGATATCTCTTCTGCCCTTGGGCCAGTTTGTCGGTAGAATCGGAATCAGGATCATCGATTACCGTTCAACATGCCCGCAATAAAATCCCATTGCTGTAAGATATTCATAATATTCTATATTGATGGGAAATCGATTTTCGTGGTAAGTATTACCGTAATGCCCCCTTTCATAAAGGGGGGGCTGGGGGGGATTTAAGAACTGAAGCATGACGGATTACAGCAGGACGATATTTTTTATTTCGGACAGCACGGCGATTACGGCGGAAACAATGGGACAGAGCCTGCTGTCTCAATTCGAGGGGATCGAGTTTGAAGAGGTGACTCTGCCATTTGTCAATTCCTATAAGAAATCACTTCATGCCTATCAGCAGATCAACCTTGAGTCGGAAATCAAGGGTATGAAGCCGATTGTGTTCAGTACCCTGATTGATCCAGA
>JBEKJA010000098.1:0-8127 GCA_050011475.1 Syntrophales bacterium | reverse complement strand
GCGTTTTCGAACCTCTATGCTGCCGGCTTCTATACTGCGGCCGAAAAGGAAAGCCTCGCCATCCGTGGGGTGAAGCAGACCTGTAATCATTTTCATAGTTGTTGTCTTGCCACACCCATTGGGACCCACAAATCCGAATATCTCTCCTTTGGGGATCGTGAATGAGACGTCATCTACGGCAGTAAAGTCACCAAAGCGTTTGGTGAGATGCCGGGCTTCAATGGCCGCACCGTCACCGGATATCTCCCGAGGCTGGATGGAAAATCCATGGTGATCCAATCGCTTTTCCATGGGGAGAAGGGAGATGTAAGATTCTTCAATGGAGGATTCCCCGGTTTTTTCCTTGACCTCTTCAGGTGTTCCAACGGCCAGGACCCTTCCTTCATCCATCATGACCAGCCAATCGAGATGTTCCGCCTCTTCCATGTAAGCGGTGGCAACCAGGATGCTCATCCCGGGGTGTTCATGCCTCATCTCTTCAATCAACTCCCAGAACTGGCGCCGGGAAAGCGGATCAATCCCGGTCGTTGGCTCATCAAGGATCAGAAGTTCAGGGTCATGGATGAGGGAGCAGCACAATCCAAGCTTCTGCTTCATCCCTCCGGACAGCTTTTCCATGGGGCGATCGTAAAATGGAGTGAGGTTCGTTGCAGCAAGAAGTCTTTGAATGCGGTCTCTTCTCTCCTGGCGGGTGAAACTGTATAACCGGCCGAAAAAATCTACGTTTTCAAAGACGGAAAGGCTGGAATACAGGTTCTGCCCCAGACCCTGGGGCATAAAGGCTACGCGTGTGCAGGCCATCAAGCGGTCGGTGGCCGAGTGCATATCGAAATTGAGGACCTTGACTTTCCCTTTTTGGATTTTTTTCAAGCCGGCGATGATGCCCAGGAGAGTGGATTTTCCTACGCCGTCCGGTCCGATGAATCCGACACGACATCCTGCCGGGATGTCAAGATCCAGGTTATGGATGGCTTGTTTCTTGCCGTAGACATGATGAAGACCTTCGATGCGAACGACGGAATCTCCGGGCATAAAGGTCTCCGTTACTTGAGGTAATCTGGCCAGGAAACGGATGGATTGGTGCGTATGTAGGCTACACCAGGTATCCCCGGTTTCAGACAGGGATCTCCGGCTTTGGTCAGCTTTACCTTTGCACGAAAGACGAGCTTCTGCCGTTCTTCATTGGTTTCCACTTCTTTTGGCGTGAACTGTGATTTTTCCGAAACATAGCTGACCTGCGCCGGGAAGGCGCGGCCCGGGAAGGCGTCAAGAACAATCCTTGCCTCGGCGCCTATGGGAACTTTTCCTGAATCCTTCTCGGGGAGAAAGACCGTCATATACATATCCATAGGGTCAATAACGGTAAAAACTCTTCCCCCGGCGGGGAGAACCTCACCAGGCTCGGCAAGACGATTGAGTACCTGCGTTTTTCGTGGACTTTTCAGGGTACTGTCGTCTATTTCCGCCTTGAGGCGCTGAGTCTGAGCTATCGCTGCCTCAATGGCGGCTTCAGCCTGGGCTACCTGGGAGCGGGCTGCATCGAACATGGCATCGAAACTCTGCTTGGCGGTAAGGTCATGCTCATATCGCTGCTGGGTTACATATCCTTTTGTCAGAAGTTTGCTTGACCGGTCCAAGTCCTTTGCGGCCAGCTCGGATTGGAGACGGCTTTCCCGGACGTGTGCAATGGCGGTTTGTTTTGCTTCGCGGGCTTCCGTGATTTGAGCCTCAGCCTGCCTCAATTGCGCTTCCAGCGTGGTGGTATCCATCCTGGCAAGGACTTGATTCTCTGAAACGTAATCCCCTTCCTGAGCCATGACATTGGCCAGGCGTCCGGGGAGCTTTGTTGAGATATCAATTTCCGTCGCTTCGAGTCGGCCGTTTCCCGTAATGAAATTCCCTGCCAGTTTATTTGAAGTGGATTTAAAGAAGATCAGGGCAACCGAGATAGCAATCAGAAGAGCAATGACAATAATCCATGTAGCGGCTCTGCGAAAGATCCGTTTCTTGGCCATACTCATCCTTTCGATATATTTTGTGCGCTATTGAAGATCTGATTTTGAACTTTTTGTCAAGGTTTGTTTATAGGTAATTCTTGAAATGTAAGTCATTCCATCATGATCAAATAGCTTGACATAATGTATATATTGTATTAGATGAAGTGATAAGCTTGGTTTAGGTTGATTTCTGAAACCGGGTCGAGAAAAAAGTTGGTATAGACATTTTGAAGTAGAGGTTAACCACCATGCTAGAAAAAGTCTTGATGGTTTTTTCATTCTGCCATAAGGGTCGTCCGACTTTTTTTACATTCTAGAGAAAGGAGGACACAAGCTATGGCAGAAGGAACAGTAAAATGGTTCAATGAGAAGAAAGGCTTCGGGTTCATCCAGCAGGATGACGGTGGGGATGTATTCGTACATTTCAGTGCTATTCAGGACAATGGTTTCAAGACCCTGCAGGAAGGACAGCGCGTTCGGTTTGATGTAGGAAGCGGACGCAAAGGGCCGGCAGCGGAAAACGTACAGATCCTATAAGCATTTTTTAAAAGAGGCGCTTCAATCATTCAAGTGATGGGGGTGCCTCTTTTTCTGTTGCCTGCGCTGCGGAGGCGGGTATGGTTTTGCCGTCGCTGTGAGCGCTCCAGATAGAGAGGAGCGTAAAAATGAACAAGAAACTATATGTCGGTAATCTTTCCCAGAGAGTCGAAGAGGAAGATCTCCGTTCGAATTTCTCGGAAGCGGGTAAAGTTTTATCCGTACATGTCATTAAAGATAAATATACGGGACTTTCTAAAGGATTTGGATTTGTTGAGATGGAAACCGACGAGGGGGCCCAGGAAGCGATAAAAAGATTCAATGGAGGTCAATTGGACGGGAACACCATCGTAGTGGATGAAGCCAAACCAAAAAAAGATCAGGTTTCCCAAAGACCATCCCATTCCAGATCCGGAGGACCACGTGGATTCGGAAGTGGGGGAGGCGGCGGATACAGGCGCTAATTAAATAGGGTGGGGGCATACCGCTCAGTCTGCCCCCACCTTTTGTTATAAAAAAGCGTATCCAGCATATTCTCTATCTTGATTTTTCCCGCATTATGAATACACTGATCATTAAAATCCATATATAATGGGTAGGAAACGTTATGCCAATTTATGAATTTTACTGCGGGAAATGCAATACGATCTATAATTTTTTTTCAAAAACCGTCAATACGGATAAAGTTCCACAATGTCCGAGATGCAGGAAAATCCGGCTGAGGCGTCAAATGTCCGTCTTCGCGACAATATCCGGTGATCGTAAAGAGGGCCCAAAGGATAATATGCCTTCTTTTGATGAAGCGAAGATGGAGAAAGCAATGGCGATGCTGGCCGACAAGGCTGATAAAATCAATGAGAATGATCCACGTCAGGCGGCAGATCTGATGCGCCGGATTTCAGAAGCGACCGGTGTTAAACCAGGTCCGGGTATGGAAGAAGCCCTGCGCCGCATGGAGCGTGGTGATGATCCCGAAGAAATCGAAGCCAGCATGGGCGATGTTCTGGAATCGGAGGAGCCTTTTACGTTTGAAGAAAAATCCGGTAGGAAAAAAGGCACAAAACCAAAACCCCGGGTAGACGAAACCCTGTATGATCTATAATCCCTCCAATACAGCATCAGGCACTGATACCGCAAAGCCGCCTGGCCGAGCGGAGGGCTTCCTGCCTGGATCAGGTAAATTATTAAAGAATGCTTAGATGAAGGAGTTCCTCCGGCTTATCAATCATAAAATCGGGATCTGCGGCAGCGAGCTTTTCCCTGGAATGCCAGCCCCATGAAACTGCTACGGATTTGACACCGGCCTCCCTGGCTTCCTTGATATCCCCTATGGTATCACCCACATAATAGGCCTGATCTGGTTTCATAGAAATTTTCTGCAGGGCGGTTATAAGTTTCCCCTTTTTACTGTAAAGATAATCCGATCCGAATATTTCCCCAAAATAGATATTCCATTCAAATCGTTTCAACATGGCTTTAATGGTTGATGAATCGTTGGATGAGATGATCGTCAGAGGGTGTGAGCGAGAGAGAGTCTCCAGGACAGGATTCCAGCCCGGCTGGGGCTTAATGCTGCCATAATCGGCTTTGGCGCGTATTTCCCGGCCGGCTTGAATGAAAGCGTCCAAGTCCACACCGCGCTGCTTGAGACAGTCGTAAAAGTTTCCTTCGAACAGGGAAATATAATCTTCCCTGCTACGAACAATCGGAGTGCCGATTTTATCAAGCGTTGCACCCACTACCCGTGCATAGAAGTCAAGGGAATCTACAAGTACACCGTCAAAATCAAGGAGAAACAGTTTTTCGCTCATTGGTTCCGCTCCGAAAGCGAACTTAAACTGTCCTCATAGGGCGGATATGCAATACCGGCTTCTGTGATGATGGCGGTGATAAGTCGGCCTGGCGTTACATCAAAGGCAGGATTGTATACCCTGATATCCTCCGGTGCTGTTCGCACGGTCTGGTACACGGTAATTTCTTCGGCGGATCTCTCCTCTATGGGAATTTCTGCACCAGATGCGATGGTTGAATCAAATGTGGATAAAGGGGCGGCAATATAAAAATGGATCCCGTGAAATCTAGCCAGAACGGCCAAACTGTACGTCCCAATCTTGTTGGCGGCATCTCCATTGGCGGCAATCCGATCTGAACCCACAATAACCTTGTCAATTTTCCCCTGCCGCATGAGGGAACCGGCCGTACTGTCTATGATCAGGGTTGCAGGAATGCCTTCATGCATCAATTCCCATGCGGTCAGCCTGGCTCCCTGCAGGATGGGACGCGTTTCATCCACATAGATATGCAGACGTTTCCCCGCTTCCCATGCCGCCCGGATAACTCCGAGCGCTGTCCCGTAACCTGCTGTTGCAAGCGCTCCGGCATTGCAATGTGTGAGAACCCGGTCGCCATCTTCCAGCAGAGCTTTGCCGTATTGGCCTATCGCCTTGTTGGCCGCAACGTCCTCCCCGGCAATCAGGAGGGCTTCATCAATGAGAGCGGAACTGATTCCAGCCTGATCCCCCTTTAAGTGTTTCGTAAAACAGTGTTGCATTCTCTCGACTGCCCAGAAAAGGTTTCGCGCCGTTGGACGGGTTTTGGCAAAGTCACTGCAAAGATGGTCAAATACGGTTTTTAATCCGGATGGCGGCATTGCGGGCAAACATTTTATTCCAAGGGCTATCCCCATGGCGGCGGCGACTCCAATGGCGGGAGCTCCGCGGATCGTCAGATTCCGTATGGCCTCCATGACATCTGCGGGATCCGTACAGGTCACATATCGTTCTTCCAGGGGGAGGGATCTCTGATCGATAAGAATAACAGAGTTGTTCTGCCAGGTGATGGTTTGGATCATCGCTCGGAATGCTTTCAACCTTGGAGCATTTTTTTGAGGAGACTATTGACAAGTTGGGGATTTGCTTTTCCCTGGGTTGCTTTCATGATCTGACCTACAAAAAAGCCAAAAACCTTTTCCTTGCCCGATCGATATTGGACAACCTGCATAGGATTTGCATCCATGGCTGCCTGAATCGCCGCAATGATCGGTCCTTCATCGCTGATCTGAATGAGGCCTTTTCCTTCGATGATGGCCCTGGCCGGTTTGCCGCTGAGGTACATCTCCCCGATAACGTCTTTGGCAATCTTGCCGCTGATGGTGCCATCTTCAATCAGTTGAAGCATATCCGCTAGTGCGCCGGGCGTTACCGGGCAGTCCCGGATGTCCCGCCTGTCTTCATTAAGGAAACGGAGGATATCTCCCATAACCCAGTTACTGGCTATCTTGGGTTTATTCGTAATACGGACGACTTCTTCAAAATAATCAGCAAGGTAGCGGCTACCGGTCAGCACCCCCGCATCGTAGGACGGAATATCGTATTGCAGAACAAATCGTTCCCTTTTTTCGAGTGGCAATTCTGGAATGCTATTCCTGACTTCCCCGATCCATGCTTCATTTATTGCCACTGTTACGAGATCCGGATCGGGAAAGTACCTGTAGTCATGTGCCTCCTCCTTCCCGCGCATGGAAATGGTAACGCCCTGGCTGTCATCCCACAGACGTGTTTCCTGGATTACCTCGCCGCCATCATCGAGAATGTATTGCTGGCGTTTGATTTCATATTCTAGGGCTCGCTGAACGTTGCGAAAGGAGTTCATGTTCTTCAGTTCAGCCCGCGTTCCGAATGTGTCCGCTCCTTTTTGGCGGAGTGATACATTAGCGTCGCAGCGGAAACTCCCTTCTTCCATGTTACCGTCACAAATCTCTAGGTAGACCAGGATCTCATGAAGGCGTCGAAGATATGCAGCCGCTTCTTCCGCACTGCGGATATCCGGCTCACTCACGATTTCGATGAGAGGTACGCCGGTGCGGTTCAAGTCCACGTAGCTCCAAGGATTGTTTTCATCGTGCATGAGTTTGCCCGCATCTTCTTCCATATGGATCCGGGTTATTCCAATACGCTTTTTACCGGCTTCGGATTCAAGGTCCACGTATCCATGCTCAGCAAGGGGATGGGCATATTGGGAGATCTGGTATCCCTTGGGAAGATCGGGATAAAAATAATTCTTCCTGGCGAAGATGTTTGTAGGGTTGATTCTGCAATTGGTGGCAATGGACATTTTCATCGCAAATTCCACCACTCTTTTATTCAGTACCGGGAGAACCCCGGGCATACCAATGCAGATGGGGCAAGCATGGGTATTGGGAGATGCTCCAAACCGGGTCGTGCAACCGCAGAAGATTTTTGTATCCGTGAGAAGCTGGGCATGAATTTCAAGCCCGATAACCGGTTCATATTCCATTAGAGGTTGGGCCTCCTTTTTTCGATCATGGCATTTTTTTCGTACACCGCGGCTGCCTGGATCAGCCGCCCCTCCTGAAAATGTCCGGCAAGAAACTGGACTCCGATGGGGAATCCGGCCTGCGAATATCCGCAGGGGACGGCCATACCGGGTATTCCGGCAAGATTTGTTGAAATGGTAAATATATCGGAGAGATACATCTGCATGGGATCGTCCATCTTCTCACCGATCCGGAATGCGGGTGTCGGCGAGGTAGGGGTAACAATGATATCGCACTTTTTAAAGGCTTCGTCAAAATCGCGTTTGATGAGGTTTCTGACCTGGGATGCCTTTTTATAATATGCATCATAATATCCGGATGAGAGGGCATAGGTACCCAGCATGATCCGGCGCTTCACTTCAGCGCCAAAGCCCTGTGAGCGTGTCTTCTTGTACATTTCAATAAGATCCCGGCCATCATCGGAACGGAATCCGTACTTGACTCCATCGTACCGGGCGAGGTTGGAGCTTGCCTCCGCTGTAGCCACGATATAATAGACGGCAATACAGTATTTGGAGTAAGCTAGCGAAACTTCTACACATTTCGCTCCGGTTTTCTCCAGGACATGAATCGATTCTTGCACGGCTGCCATTACCTCGGGGTCAATTCCTTCTCCGAAGTACTCTTTTGGAATCCCAATGGTCCAACCTTTAATATCCCGATTCATGAAGGACCGATAGTCGGGGACTTCTTCAGGGACGGAAGTTGAATCATTGGGGTCATAGCCGGCAATAACGTTCATCATGATTGCACAGTCCTCCACGTCTTTCGTGAAAGGGCCGATCTGGTCCAGCGATGAGGCGAATGCAATAAGACCGAAGCGTGAAACCCGGCCATAGGTCGGCTTCATACCCACGACGCCGCACAGGGCTGCCGGCTGGCGGATCGACCCCCCCGTATCCGACCCCAGCGCAGCGATGCACTCATCGGACGCTACCGCTGCAGCAGAACCGCCGCTCGATCCTCCGGGAATGCGTTCCAGATCCCAGGGATTACGAGTAACACCAAACCAGGAAGTTTCCGTGGAGGATCCCATGGCGAACTCATCCATGTTTGTCTTGCCGGTGAACACCGCGCCGGCTGCCTTGAGTTTCTTGATAATAGTGGCATCATAAGGCGGAACAAAATTGCGCAGGATTCTGGAGCCGCAGGTTGTCGTGAATCCCTTGGTGCAGTAAATATCCTTCAGCGCGATTGGAATGCCCGTTAATTCGCGAAGATCTCCACTGCGAATGCTCTTGTCGGCAAGGGCCGCCT
>JBEKJA010000097.1:0-8164 GCA_050011475.1 Syntrophales bacterium | reverse complement strand
ATGAAAGACACAAAAAGAAATGGTTTTCAGATCCATTTTGTAAGCCATTCTTACAGGCGCTTATAGCCAGTGAATAAACATGAATACTATGGCCGGAAGCGAACTTTACCGAATGGGTAAAAAAGAGTAGTTAACGCGAATCTAAATAACACTAAACAGCGTCACACGTCATGTTGACTTTAGTTGACCTTTAAAACAAACTTCCGCGAACCCTGAAAACAAACACGAGCAAACACTTTAAAAGTCAACATTAGTCAACACTAAAAAAAGACCGGATAGGAATGTATTGAGGCAACACACACACCCGTTGAAATAAACTGGTCACACCCGGTCATAGATAAGCCGCACACAAAAACGCATTTATAGAACTGGACAAACTTGGACACCCTGCGACAGATTGCGACAGGTATAAGTTGACGCGGGTTGACACATAGGCCCCGGCAGATCACTTGCCATTGCTTGCCATAAAAAATGTGATAAGGTGTTACATAGGGACGGGGATGGCTAAATAACGCTTAATCAATAAAAGGCCCTTTAATTTGTATCCGGTTGTTACCATGGTAACGGTTGCCATCAGTTGCCATTAAAAGTGAACACCCGGAAACACTACGCGGGACAGACCGTGACATAGAAGGCAGGGTTATATTCAGTCATACTCAAAAAGAGAATGAACCAAATTGAAACACTATAAGGCCTGGGACGGCTCCCCGGATTGTCCCGATGTGTCCCTATAGGCCGGACAGGTTAACAAAAGTTAACATTTTTTGAGGTTCACCCCTTGGAACTTCAAAAGCGGTTTCCCTTTGAGGAACTTGCTTTTCCTTGGGGGAACTATACCGGCCATGTTGAAAAATGTTGAAATTATCAGTGAAAAAACAGTGAAATAAAATACAGAGGCCGGACAAAACCGGACACTAAAAATAAGGACCCATGCAACAATCTGCAACACTACATATTGACCTGCCGGAAACAAAAACCACAAGGGATTGAAAAAATACTTGATTTCCATAATAATAAAATATATATATAAATTATGCCTTGAAGGTGTGCGAAACAGTGTTTAACACAGGCTACATGTTAGACAATTTCATAGGGGGTTACTTCAAGGTACAGCACGATTCAGGCGTGCGACTCGGCGTGCGCGATACGGCGGGCGGCCAAAAGGATGTGCCCCTATGTTTATGTCTAACGATGCTTTTATACTCTGTAATGCCCTTGATCTAAGCGCATACAGAAAGTCAGGAACGTACCGAACAAGTCGGGCCTCCCTGAATCGTTATACGATTCGCGGAGGCTTTTTTATTGGCATAATTTATACCCCGGATGCAGTTCGATTTATGGATTGACTTGGGGGATAACATGGCATTAAGATACTATCACGAAAAAAAAGATGGGATATTTTTAGCAGATCTGAAATTCATTGCCATGGATGGATAGATTTTGTGAGATTAAATTAAAGAAAAAAGAAAAGACCCCAATTACGGCTGCACACCATACGAAGGGCCTTTTCTTGCGCAGGGTATGGATGTTCCCATTCCCTTGAATTTGTGTAATAAGATAACGTACATCAATTGTCAACAAAAAAGGTGTACTATTACACAAAACGATAGCCGGGATTGAATCATCCAGACCCTTCCAATAAACTATACGGGAAGGTGTAAAAATGGATAGAATCCCAACTAATGACGTTTATTTTTCTACCTTTGCAAGTCTCCGGGGCCTCCATCCTCAAATCAGCAAAAATCAAAACCGTGTAACCTTCCTGTTTCCAATATCTGACAAATACAATCAGATAGCCCAGGAATTTCCATGCGCCACTGTGGACTTGGGGGCCTATATCGCTGAATTGAAAAAGATCAAGTCAATGATGTATGCCATACGGAACGGTGAGGTACGGGATATTGATTAAGCACTCCCCTCTTTCCATATTAAAAATCAATAGCTGTCAAAACATTATGCCATTGCCTCTTATCAAGGCCATGGCTTTTTTATTGCCTATCGGGAGGTAAAGACGATGACCAATGAGGATTATGTAAGCATTTCTGAAATGGCGGCGCTTTTGAAGATTCCGAAAAGTTGGCTATATTCAAGGTCCAGGGAAACCGGGCCAGGATCAATGCCACGCCTAAAAGTGGGTAAGTATATCCGCCTGAATCCAGAAACTACGATTGCATGGATCAAAGAGCGATATGGCAACACGCAAGGTTAAAGGAAATAGGTCCCCGCGTGAAGCGATCCGGGCCTCTTGCCTTTACTGTGGGGGCCGTGAGCCGAGAAAAAACGGCCTAAATTAAACGATCAGCACATAGGACGAAAGAGTGCGGGTCTATTCATCCCGGAGAAATTGGAATGAATAAAGTGCTGATACAACAACACTTCAAAGACAACTATCATCTTTTTTATGAAAGGTATCTCAAGGGCAACACAAAAAAGAACGGCAACAATCAATATATCGCGCTATGCCCGTTGCATGACGATAAAAACCCCTCATTTAGTTTCAATGCTAAAACGGGGCAGTATTTCTGTCACGGGTGCAATAAAAAGGGTGACATGATCCGGTTCTATGCTGATTTGAAGGGATTGGATGATCGCAGGGATTTTTCACAAATCCTTAAAGGTATAGCCGGGGATTTCAGGATACCGGACAGTAAAAAGGATCATCCAAAATTAAAAGAGGTGAAGGCGTACACTTATAGGGATAAAGACAGCAAGACTTTATTTCAGGTTGTCAGGTTCATCCCGAAAACTTTTAGGCAAAGACAACCAGACCACGCTAATCCCGGCAAGTGGATATGGGATATTGAAGGCGTGAGGCTTGTACCCTACCGATTGCCTGAACTCTTGAAGGCTAAGGAAATAATCATAGTAGAGGGTGAAAAGGATGCTGATAATGTCATTGATTCGGGTTTTACCGCCACAACCTCACCAATGGGGGCGAAAAAATGGCGTTCAGAATATAGCGAATACTTCAGGGGCAAGAATGTTGTCTTGATTCCAGACAATGACGATGAAGGCCGGGAACACATGACGCAGATTGCCTCTGCCCTGATGGATATTGCGGCAACAATAAAATGGCTTGATCTTCCGGGCCTACCTATTAAGGGTGACGTTTCCGATTTTATAAACACATTCACCACAAAAGAGGAATCTTTTGAGCGATTGTCTATCATGATCGAATCGGCTCCCCTGTACGCCCCCCCAAAAACCTTAACCATTGATAGCATCATCCTTGATGCAGAAAACTTTATTGCTGTTTCGCTCCCCCCGAAACGGAGCCTTATCCATCCCATACTATCTGAGAATCAAATCATTATGATCACAGGATGGCGCGGAGTAGGAAAGACCTGGGCGGCTATGAGCATGGCAGATGCCATCACTCGCCGGGGATCATTCGGACCCTGGCAAGTTGTTGAATCAGTACCATGCCTTTATCTGGACGGGGAAATGGCAGCTCAGGACATACAGGGAAGGCTTAATCTGCTTAACCCAAAGCGCGAGCGGCGGGAAAATCCACTTTTGATCTACTCAGATGCTTACGCAAATTTCATGGGGTTAAGACGCGCCAACTTGGTAGATGAAACATGGCGCGCTGATATGAAACGAATCCTCACAGCACTGAATATTAAAGTCTTTTTCATTGATAATATTGCATCACTCGCACCAGAAATAAACGAAAACGATAAAAAGGATTGGGACCCCATAAACAGATGGCTTATTGATCTCAGATTTTCCGGCATTACTACGCTTTTTCTTCATCATATGAATAAAGAGAAGGGTCAGCGGGGAACGTCAGCACATGAAGACAATATAGATATGTCAATCACCCTGGATAGACCCCTTGATTATCAGCCTGAGAACGGGGCCGATTTTATCCTATCATTCAGCAAGGCGCGGGTCCCCTATGAAGATTTGACCCATTTACAGCAAACACACTTTACCCTCAAACCGGACCGGGACGGTCACATGATATGGGAACATTCAAATGTAAAAGCTGAAACCAAAAACGCGGTTCTTCAAATGTTGGATCAGGGATTTTCCCCAAAAGATATTATGGCGGCTTTAAGTATATCAAAGGGACGGATCACCCAGATTAAACAGGACGCCATTAAAAAAGGCATTATGACCAGAGAAGGGAAAATTATCGGGAGCAATTTTTAACCCCGGAAATTGTTTAATCGACTAAACAACGGGGCTAAACAACCAGGCTAAACAGGCACTAAACAAAAACTAAACAAATGCTAAACACGGCTAAACAGAATCGGAAAAACGCTTTAATTTCAACTATGAAAATTTTAGGGGTGCTAAACAAACGCTAAACAACAATGTTTAGTTTAGCGGGGGGGGGGATACCCCCCTAAACAACTAAACAAAGTGGTTAAATAAAAAAGAACGGAGATAGAAAAATGACAGATGAAAGAGAAAGCAAGGGAACATTTATTTTTGATGGTGACACTAAAAGGATGCACCGGTTCTTTGTCAAGAATCAGGAAGGCATCACCGGGACAATCTATGTCCCCAAAGACAACGAAAGCATCCCTACCCGGATCATTCTTGACTATCAAAAACCGGGTGAACCGAAGCATTGAAACTGAAAGAACGAGGGTCTGAACATGGACAAAAACAATTCACTGGTAAAAGCAGAATCAAAAGGTCAATTGACAGGTAAAGAGAAACGATTGCTGAACCTGAAACCGTTCACTAAAAAAGATGGTCCCAATCCGCCCCCCAAATCACCCGGCCATCCGAAGGGGCCACTATTAACCACCTTGCTTAGACAAGCCCTCGAAAAAAATGATTTTAAAGAAGCAAAGGCTCTCATAGAGGCCCTGATACAACATGGAAAGAAAGGCAATCAGACGCTGATTAAAGAAGCCTTGGACCGTATTGACGGGAAGGTCCCCGACAAGGTTGAATCCGATAAAGTGTTAACTGTGATTATTAACAGGCAGGGTAGGATTGAAGGGTAAGCCCCTTACTTATACGCCCGGCCCCCTTTCCCCGATTGGAATGGCCACTATCAGATGACCGTAGAATAATGCTCATGGCTCTTTTGATAATTGATATATGGTGCGATAACAACCAGCCTGAAGTCGGTTGTAATTCCCGGAAGAAAACGTGATGAAACAACGGGTCCCACTAAGGTGGGTAGGAAGCCAACCGAAAATGGCAGCCCTTTGATTTAAAATTGTACGCCAATGTTGAGTCCATATTGAACAGTGTTGTTTGAAGGCTCATAATAGAGAAAGTTATCAGGTTCAAGTACATCTTCAGATCGTCCAATATTCCAATAAGTTAAGAAAGGTTCAATCAAATAATCCAGTTTTCCAACTCGCTTTCGGCAGGATAGAGATAGTCTTAAACCATAACCGTAAATTTGATAATTTACGATATCGAATGAAGATCCAGTTTCAGAGGTATAGCTTTTTTGTCTGCCTTTGCCTAGATAATCATATTCCGCCAATAACGAAAATATCCATCCCTTTATATAATCAGTCGTAGCGGATATGCCGATCGGAAGATAATAGTAATTCGATTCCCTGAGCAAACCTCCAAATCCCAGAGAAGTAAGCTTACCGGATGAATCATCGCATAAATATCGATATCCGACGCCAATATAGGGAGTCAGCATTAATTTGTTCATCGGGAAAAGATCAGGTCCGATCAGAAACCTGAATTCTGTGAGATAATCCGGGATCCCACTATCATCCCCTGAATCAACAGAAGTATATTTCATTGAACCATAACTGAAGTTTCCATCTACCCGTAACATGAGGGCCTCTTTGTATGTATAAGTGTAGGAACCAGATATCCCATACAGTAATCCTTTTATTTTCATCACATCGGGTTCATCATAAATATAATTCGATAAACTTGCCGCTACTTTAAATTCATTTACTGGGGAGGTATAAGCAAACGAGTTTGCGGATGCCGTGATGACAATCAATAAAATGAAAACGATAGTTCGATAACTATAAATCATAAAAAACCAGTATTCTTTCGAGCAGCAGGGTTTCGATAATCGGCCAATACCGGTCTCATAATGAATTTGGTTATTTCTTGGATGTCTTTGGTGCCTTTACGTATTTTTTCAGACCTTCCTCAATAAGAAGGCGTACAGCCTTGGAGCGTGAAGGTACACGGTTATCATACCGGAAATCTTCTATACGCCGAAGTAAATCATCATCCACTACGAAAAGGATAAGAGGTTTTTTGCTTGGCATAGCTATATTTAACTTATCAGGGTTAAATAAGCAAACAGAAATCATTTGACATTAACTATAATAAAATATAGAAGTATATAACCTAATAACTCAGAATATAGGAACATGAAACAATCAATAAACAATAAAGCCCCTGAAGATCCCCATAGTGGTGACGCTATGGGCGGGTCCTATGCCCGTGAGAAGTCTTCAGGGGTTTTTATTGTGAAAGGAGATTGAATTATGGCTTGCATTACAAAAAGGCGGGGCAGGTGGATTATCGATTGTTACGATCAACATGGCAAGAGATACCGTAAGACAATAAAAGAGTGTACAACAAAGGGAGAGGCGCGGGAAGCATTGAGAAGCATAGAGGAAAAGATTGCAAAGCGTGCTTTCCTGCACGAGAAGAAGACCCCTACCTTTGCAGAGGTCGCAAAAGAGTGGCTTGAGCATAAGAAGCCGAATATACGTATCACTACCTGGGAAACTTATAAAGGGCACATAAGACACCATTACACAGATATTGAACATATGAAGATTAACATGATCACCATTTCAACAATTGAGAAGTTGATTGCAGCGCGTCAGGCCGAAACTATGGCACTTGGGACGCTGCGAAGACTAATTGTAATCACAAATCAGATTATGGCCTATGCTGTCCGCCATAGAATGACCGACAATAACCCGGTGAGGGACGCCGAGAGGCCGAGAAAGACAATTGATGATGGTAGGGCTGATAAGATCACAGTTTTATCACCAGAGCAGATCAGGGCGTTACTTGATAACACAAACAATCAAAAATACCGGACGCTATTCTTGACGGCTATTATGACCGGAGCACGGCAAGGTGAGATCATAGGGCTGAAATGGGAAGATGTTGACTTTGAGGGAAAGCGACTACATATACATCGGACCTTTAATCATGGGCGATTTTTCGCACCAAAGACTAAAGGTTCGATCAGAACCATAGACTTGTCACCATCCGTCATCCGGGAACTGGCAAAGTGGAAACTTGCAAGCTTGCCGAACGAGAGCGGCCTTGTATTCGCCACTGAAACGGGGCAGCCGATAAAAGCAGACAAGATGGTTATCCGCTACTTCAAACCAGCTTTGAAGGCGGCAGGACTGCCCGACATTCGTTTCCATGATTTACGCCACTGTCATGCCAGTATGCTATTCGAACAAGGGGAAACAATAACATATATTCAACATCGATTAGGCCATGCAAATCCATCCGTCACCCTTTCCGTTTATGCTCACTTCATCAAGACAGAAAATCAGGATGCAATTTGCAAGTTGGATAACACTATTTTTGAGGCAACCGGTCACAAAGTGGTCACAAATGGCGGAGAGGAAAAAGTTTCTAACGTGTAAGTTACTGAATTATTTAGTGCATATGGCGCGATAATGGCGAATGTCCTTCACAGTAGTAATTCGATTCCCTGAGCAAACCTCCAAATCCCAGAGAAGTAAGCTTGTCGGATGAATCATCGCGTAAATATCGATATCCGACGCCAATATAGGGAGTCAGCATTAATTTGTTCATCGGGAAAAAATCAGGTCCGATTAAAAACCTGAATTCCACAAGATAATCGGGGATTCCGCTGTCATCCCCCGAGTTTTCTGAAGTATACTTCATTGAACCATAATCGAAATTTCCTTCCGCTCGCAGCATGAGGGCTTCCTTGTATGTATAAGCATAAGAGCCTGTTATTCCATAGAGTATTCCTTTGACCTTCATCACGTCCGGTTCATCGTAAGCATAACTCGATAAGCTGGCGCCCGCCTTCAATTCATTTACCGGAGGGGTATAAGCATATAAGTTCCCGGATATTATAGTGGTTATCAATAATATGAACATGAAAAAACGATGGTTCTTCAGCATTATTTGCCTCCTTTATAAAACGCACTGATATTATCAGGTATCTTACCGTTTTTCCTTCAGAAGTCCATCAGGAAGC
>JBEKJA010000096.1:0-8183 GCA_050011475.1 Syntrophales bacterium | reverse complement strand
GATTATCGAGTACTCCTACAAGTCCTTGCTTTGCCCTTGTTCTGAAAAGCGAGGATTACAGATTAAAACACTTAAGATTCTTAAATGGCGTTAAGCAAAAAACGATGCTTTTCGAAGGAAGCAGAATCGTACTTTGAGGCTTGCTGAAAAGGCAGGGAAAGTTTACATAGGTACTGAAACCCTCTCTTAGTTTTTGATCCAATTTATCCAAACCATTTGAAGATGTACAGATGACCATTTTGGAGCGTCAGGTAAATCGGGCAGAAGGGGTTTCATAATATCATGGATTGATTGGCTGTAATTATTGGCATATCAGCCAAGTCCACAAAATTAAGCCGATACGAAACTGTGTTATCCTTTTCTCCCGTCTCTACAAAGTGGGCATTTTCTTTGTCGAGACCATAAATTACACGTAATTTCGGAATTTTTTCTTTTGTGGCTATCCCAATACCACCGATCTTAGCTAATGTACCAGTCTTCAAAGATTTTCTGCAGGAAAAAATTTCGAATATTTCTTTCGACCATTCCCTATGGTACCAAATCCACTTTGACACACCCACTCTCATTGACTCTGGAGTAGTTTTCCAAATACTTAGTTCAGCTTCAGTAAATGCTTCGTTATCTCTACCGGAAGCAATAGCAATTTCTAACAGTCTAGATAGGTTAAATAGCCGTTCGCGCCTTTCTTCAGGGTTCCCCACCAGGAAATTATGTAATTCCCGCACATCCATCCTGCTATCATACGCCAACCATAACAGCAAACCGAGAAGGCGGGAAACATCCTCTTCTGGATCATCACCCATGGCGTCTGTAAATGATGCAAAGAGTCGTTGCTTGCTGCCGAACAAAGCAGTTATTGATCCATCCAAAAGTTGCTTTCGATATTCCAAAGGGACAAGGCTTTGTCCCATGGACAATTGAGCAAATCTTTTATCCTGTACCCTAACTTCCCGCATTACAGCAAGGACTGCGAGGAGTTGTTCTACCGGCCGGTAGTTTGGTACTCCGGACTCTTCTTTTTTTCCAAAATTTTTAAGCATTCTATTTACAAGAGTTCTAATTTTCCCTTGAATCGCTTTAATCAGGTCAAATTTGGGAATCTCATCAAGAGACGGGGAGGGCTCTTCTTCCTTCCCAATTTGCTCTTCCTCGCTGGAACCAACAATCTCCAATTGTTCAGCATCTGTCCTCAGGCTTAATCCCAAACGATAAATCAGGGTATCAATAATATAAGCTAAATCTCCCCCTCGAAATTCTTTTATCCTTTTTCGACGTCCTTTTGTATCCTCGATTGGAATTGATAATGAACCTAATGGTTCTTCTAATGGTTCTGTTTCTTCTTTTTCTTTCTTCCCCTGACCTTTTGAAATGGGTGGGGGCGGTGTAACTGATTCATCAAATATCAAATTCGCGGCTAGTCGGATTAATGTGGGCAAGTCCGGACTCTCACTCTCCAAGCTATTAAGAGCCTCTTGAAAACGTCGCTGATTTGAGGTTCGATTCAGGCGGGCGATGGTTGTAGGATGATGAACAAATGCCTGGATGAGACGGCCGTCTTCAAGTTCAACGTCCAAAAAACCAACTTTGTTTAAATCTTCAATCTTCATATTTATGTGTAGTCCAAGGTTATCCCAACTAATATTCGAAGGAGAAAAATATTTCTCTTTCCCGTATTCCCAGCAGCGGATTATTTTTACTTGCCCCATCTCTGAGCCTTGGTAATGAATAAGTATTTCCTTTTCCAATGCCTCTGCAATTACAACATATGTGGAAGCAGAGTTTTTACTGTCCATCTTGGGTTGTGCAGACCTTTTGGCAAGCAACTCAAGAGTTTCCTTCCCCAGTTCGGGCATTGCTGGAATTGATGTTATTCCAAGGGCCTCTGCCAGTTTAAGAGCTGAATTACCTAAATGAACAATAACTGCTTCGGCATTTCTTTTTTTAGGCACCTCAGTCCAAGCGGGGCTGCTCGGGTTGGCACTGCCGGTAACTAACACAAATTGGCCATCTTCCCCTTGTACCCAAAGCCCTTTGGCATGGAGATATCCCTTATCTTTACCCCTCCCCACTGAACTGGCATCCACAAAACGAACTCCAGTGGGCAAATTATCCTGGCGACAAAGTACGACGCTATCAGGTTCAACCCCAAGCACTATATCAACAGTTTGGAGGTCATGAGCCATGT
The DNA here is from genome assembly GCA_050011475.1 of Syntrophales bacterium. Lineage (GTDB taxonomy): Bacteria > Desulfobacterota > Syntrophia > Syntrophales > JBEKJA01 > JBEKJA01. The sequence continues at coordinate 5,998 of JBEKJA010000096.1, read as the reverse complement.
TTTTTATGAAGTTACCTGCCCGATCAAAGAATGGTCCTATCGCGATTACCCTCTTGGCCTTCTTGGGTAGCATTGGTCGTACAAGATTCCAAAGACTACTACCAGAAGGATCAGCACCTACGAACCTAACATCACCAGATTGAATATTCTCATTAAGAAGCCAAGGGGCAAAATTAGTAGCCACCTTTTGTGCGGCAGTTATAATCGATTGAGGAATGCGATCACTTTGATGCCCAAGCCAAACGTTAAGAAACTTCCATACAGCACTGGCCAAAGGTGCATCTGGGTCCTCACTTCCTTTGTCTAACTCAATTTGTGTTGTGATTTCTCGATTATGACCATAACCAGACAAGGTGACATTATGGCTTCCAATGAATACCCGACCACTATTCTTTCCTACCAAAAGGGCTATTTTCGGGTGGAAGGCACTGGCAGCCTGCATCGGAACTAAAGTGTAAGCGCGACCAGCAAGTCTAGGCTGAGCAGTCGGCGACATCAAACTTTTTGTCAGATCACCATTATCTAGGAGGAGAACATTATACTGACACCCGGAAGAAGCCAGGCGTTTCAATACAACTTCCTCATAAAAAGGCAGATAGGCATTGTAAGTGGCAATAATTGAAGCTTCGAACTTGGCCCTCTGAGGCCTATTCGGCTTGCCTTCACTCATTTTCCCGGCGATGCTGCTTAAAAGGTCTAACTCTTCAATCAAGGGCACCTCCCAATAATTTATTACCAAGTGTAGTAATTTTTACCCATTCACCATGGGGGGCCCGGTCAATGGCCCCAACATCTTGGAGTATTTGAATGGCTTGCGAAAATCGAGGAGTCGTATAGGTTGGATCCGGCAATGCGGCCACTACAAGCCCTTGGTCAGTAGGAAGGACATGAAAAGTATCTTGGCTTTGGTGTCGGAGTTTACGAAGAGCTACTCTAAGATGGGCTTCGATTCCCCAATAGGCAGCGATCCAAGCCAACCAATTTGTTATCGTCATTCCAAGCCATGTACTATTTCCTCTTAGTCTGAGTGATTCCAAATTTATAGGGTAAAGGGAAAAATATTCTGTTGGGAAACCCACAGGTTCATAGGAGGGCTTAGTTTGATCGTCCCTTGCTATTAAGCACAATAGAATTTGCGCGGATAAGGCGAGAAGTTTACTCTTTACGTCCCCCTTCTTATGTTCCTCGTATGTCTTCAGTGCTTGGTGGGCTTTAACTATTTCATGGTTATCGTTCTGCCAATCGGCCAATGGAGGGAGATTGGAGGCCGTCGTTTTTAAGGCCATATTAAAATCAATAAAGCCTAAGATATTGATCGCTCCCAAAACACAGTCCGAGGATTCAAACCACCTAGCAAAGTCTTCAGTAGTATACAACACTGGTCTTTCTTCCTCGATGCAAGTTAATGATACCAAGAATATACACTGAGCGGCTACAGAAAGAAGCTCATTTCGTTGATAGATCGCCCATCCTGAACGAACCAGATCAGATGCAGGCGGCAATTCCCAAGCTTTGCCAGTAGGTAGGAACCCTGTGTAAGCACACCCACGAAATATGTTATGATCAAAAAATGGACCTTCTGACCCTTTCTTTTGAGGCAGTTTCTTGACAAGATCCAGAAACAATCCTAAAGTCCTTAGCCGTTGCTTGCCCGCATCCCCGAATTCGGAGGCTCTATCAAAAAATATATCTAGCAAAGTTTCATGTTCTTGAGGTGAGCTTATGAGTCTGCAGGGGCAAAAGACATCCAATGCATCGAGGCTGTCAACTGTGACAACATCCTTCTGGATGGTTTCTGCAAATAACTTCCTATCTACAGAAGCTTCGACTGCTTCAGCCAGAGATTTTCCTTTTGTATCAGAGTACCGCATCACCCTATCTTTAAAAGTCATTAATCCCAAGCTATCAAACGTTCCGATGTAATACTGCTTAAGACCTCCAAATGGATTTTTAAAGTACCGATTTGGATTTTTTTCCTCCTGGACGGTGTATTGGGATAGCTTGACTTTTTCCCCAGGTACTAGGCCCATGATTTTTGATCGAAGGGTTTTGGTACCAATCAAACCAGTATCATGTTTTAGAAAATCGTTATCACCAGTTTTTATGCGATGGCGGATACCGATCATCGTATAAAGGCAGTCGGCCCTGCGTACCCATTCGATTAAATCATCCCGAGATTTAGAACCTAGAAGTTGGTCAAAAGCCCAAATTACCCAAGGATAGAATGAGTAATATCGGGCACGATCAGTAACGTTGGTTATGCCTGGAAGAAGTCGCCCGTATAAGTTTATACATGGGGCTTGGACGCCAAGAGGATCTGAACCTTTTGTGTGATAGGTTTTTTTGACCCATGCAGTTGTAGTAGACATTTACCTAACCCCTTCTATAAGGATAAATCTTTTGGGAAATCAGTGGGACATCGTATGATGGCTTCCTTGATAATGTTTTCCTCATGTTTTATGAGGAACCTACGATTGATCTGCCCCCGATACTTGTACCATATGTTAAGTCAGAGTTCAGCCAGTATTTGTTTATTACGGATTGAAATGTTGTGTGAATTATCTGAATTAGAAAAACAACATTACAGGAAGGAGTTAATACGACACTTGACAGTTACTGTCAGGTTAAGTTCTGTTCGGGACACATAAATCGATAGATACAAAAAGAAGATGATATCCTCGAACTACTAGGTTTCAATCACCATTTTGTTGCGCATTCCAGGAAGTACCGGCAATATACCACACAAAACCCTGAAAGTACCAGTAACAGGCATAGTCAGAGTGCTAGCAGCGATGCCGGATTACTTGTGTACAGAGAAATGGACGATGCCATGGGGCTTCCGGAAATGTCGGTTGAAGATTTAGCCGATTATCGAACAGGCAAGAACACCCAGCATACTTTATTGGGGATGTTCCATCAGGCGGTTTAATGATCGTTTTTCTGATGATTGGTCAACTTTTTAGTCAAAACTTGTGGAAAGACCTGAGAAAACAGCAATAGGCAAAGCCTGCTTGACAATGTTTATCGGAATCAGTAGCATTCTGGCCAGGGGGGATGGTTTAAAATGATGTCATCTGGGAAATATCGGATCAGGCATAATAAGCCAATCAACGATCGTGGGCATGGCAATTCTATTGGGGAGGTAATCGGTATGAGAAAAATCTATTTTTTGGCGGTAATCTTTATATTGGTTTTGCTGACTGGATGTTCGGGTCCCAGAATCAATCTTTTCGGTGAAGAAATGAAACCGCTGAAAGAATATACGCTTGAGGGTACCGGGTCTGACAAAATCCTGCTGATCCCCGTAAACGGCATCATATCGGATGCTTCCAGGAGGAGCTTTATGATGACCTCCCCGAGCATTGTGCAGCAGATTGTTTCACAACTAAATAAGGCCGAAAAAGATAAACATGTCAAGGCGGTTCTGCTCAAGATCAATTCTCCTGGAGGTACAATAACGGCAAGCGATCTGCTGTATCATGAAATTTTCGCATATAAACAAAGAACCGGAACAAAAATCGTTGCCGCCATGATGGATATGGCAACATCGGGCGCTTATTACATCGTCCTTCCATCGGATATGATTATCGCTCATCCTACAACAGTAACGGGCTCTGTCGGTGTTATCTTCATTCAGCCCAAAGTCGGTGGTCTCATGGATAAAATCGGTGTCGGCGTTGATGTGCAAAAACATGGAAAGAACAAGGATATGGGGTCCCCTTTCAGAGTAAGCACCGAAGAGGAATTAAAACTCATGCAGAAAGCTGTGAATGATTTTGGAGAACGCTTCATAAATCTGGTGCAAAAGCATCGCAACCCGCAGCAATCTTCACTGGAAGAAATAGCCACAGCGCGCATTTTCCTTGCTGACGACGCCTTGAGGCTTGGTATAGTGGACAAGATCGGTTATTTAAGCGATGCAGTTGCAGAATCGAAAAAAATGGCGGGAATCCCTGACGATGCGCGTGTCGTGGTATATCGCCGCGTTGAATTTCCGGAGGATAATTATTATAACAGTGCCGCCGTGATGACTGAGGATCCAAAATTGGCAGCGATCAATATTGAGCTTCCGGACAGTCTCAACCTCAAGACCGGATTTTATTATTTATGGCCGGGAGCAATCGGAGCAGAGCAATAAGTTCAAACAATTGCTTACAGCAGAAAAGGCACTTACTTCCTGCCGGGCCATAAAGACCGGTATGTAAACATTTCAACGATTCTTCGGTAATAAGGATTAAAAATGAACTTCGTAAAACATGAAATATTTGTCCAATACTAAAGCCAACGAGATTCTTCCAGCGTTTCAAAAATTTCTTTTAGACAAGAAACTGGTGCCGGAACAGATATGACCGGAGCACCCAAAGGTCCGTTGGACGCACTTTTTCGCCCCAGAAAAATGGCAGTGGCAACATCAGAAAAGGCGAACCATAATGACTAAAACACCAAAACCAATTGAGATAGATTTTAATCCCGAGTTCAAGCTTGCTCTGGAGTTGATGGAAGAAACGGACAAAAATATCTTCATCACAGGCCGGGCGGGTACTGGTAAATCAACTCTCTTAAATTATTTCCGCAATACGACAAAGAAGAAAGTAGTAATCCTAGCCCCGACCGGTGTTGCCGCCATTAATGTCGGTGGACAGACAATTCATTCTTTTTTTTATTTCAAGCCGGATGTAACTCTAGCTGCTATCAAGAAGAAAAAGAGCACCGCCAAAGAGAAAACATCTATCTATAAAAAGTTGACTGCCATAGTTGTTGATGAAGTATCCATGATGCGGGCTGATCTGCTGGATTGTGTGGATAAATTTCTGCGCCTCAACGGCCCCAATTCCAAACGTCCTTTCGGTGGCGTGCAAATGATTTTTATCGGAGATCTTTACCAGTTACCGCCCGTTGTCTCTAGCCGCGAAAGAGATATTTTTCGATCATACTATAGCAGCCCTTATTTTTTCAGCGCCAAAATATTGGAACAACTGGATATGGAATTTGTCGAGTTGGAAAAAGTTTATCGCCAGAAGGATGACGAATTTATTCGCTTGCTCAACACTATCCGCAATAACTCCATCACGAATAACGATATCGCACTATTCAATAAGCGCCATGATTCTCAATTTACCGCCCCTTCCGGCTCTTTTTATCTGTCTTTGACAAGCACTAATGATTTAGCCGACGGTATTAATGAGGAACAATTGGCGAAGCTTCCCGGCAAAATATGGAAAGCACAAGGCATGATTGATGGCGAATTTAGTAACGAATATCTGCCGACAGCAATGGAATTAAAACTTAAAAAAAACGCCCAAATAATGCTTTTGAACAATGATACCTATGGAAGGTGGATTAACGGCACCATCGGCAAAATAACGGGATTTAAAAAAGATACCGAAGGAGAAGGGATAATAACCGCCAATTTGGATAATGGCAAACCCGTGGAAATTAGTCCCTATACCTGGAAAATCTACCGTTTCTTTTTAAAAAATGATCAGCTTTGTTCTGAAGATGTCGGATCGTTCACCCAGTATCCTGTCCGTTTGGCCTTTGCGGTCACGATTCACAAAAGCCAAGGGAAAACCTTCGAGAATGTTATCATTGATGTTGGACGCGGCACTTTCGCTCATGGACAGATGTATGTGGCGCTTTCCCGCTGCACATCGCTGGATGGAATAGTTCTGAAGCAGCCGCTGAAGAAAAGTCATATTTTGATGGATTGGCATATTGTAAAATTTCTTACACGCATGCAATACGATAAAGCAGAACAAAAATGCTCTCACGGCGATAAATTGCAAATTATTTATTCCGCTATAAAAGAGAAGAAGAATCTGGATATTCTCTATTTAAAAGCAAAGGACGAAAAATCGCTCCGCACAATCAGGCCGCTGTCTGTTGGAGAGATGGAATATAACGGTCATCCTTTTGTGGGAATGAATGCCTATTGCTTGATGCGCAAAGAAAAACGAGTGTTCAACGTGGATCGGATATTAGAAGTTTGCGTATCGTC
>JBEKJA010000095.1:0-8334 GCA_050011475.1 Syntrophales bacterium | reverse complement strand
AAAGACCTCAGGATTCACCAAATCACTGTTGATCGACAGATGGACTCGGTGGGAGAACGGATCAACGCCATCGAGAAGAAGGTTGATACCGACCGCGCAAAGATCTATGATGCGCTGAGTTCCATCAGAAAGAACCTTGCCGACTCGGGTGCAGACTCTACAATAAGTCGTGAGCAACTACAAAAAATCCAAGGAGATATCGAAAAACTCCAGAAAGATGTTGCGGATCTGAATCGAAAAAGCGATGACGTCAAAGATCTTCGCGACCGGATAGATGGGATTTCCTTTAAGGTAAATTCTCTTGAGAAATCCTACATCATTGACAAGAAAGAAGCTGGAGAGGGCGAGACCAAAGGCAAGCAGCATAGCATAGCCGCACCTACCTCAGAGAAGGAAACTGCCTACGCTGCTGCATACGATCTTTTCATAAAATTGCAGTTAAAGCGGCTATTTTTTACCGGTGGCGGGTCCGTAAAGGTTTGTGGATATCAGAAGTATGAGACACAAGGGGATGTAATGAAAAAAATTGCTACCTCGCTCCTTTTTTTCTTCTTCGTGATTTTGGTCTATCCCCCAACAATGCGGGGTGAGGAAGCAGGGGGAAACATAGAAGTTTGTAAAGCCTGCCATCAGGATCGCTATAATAGCTACTCAACATCCATTCACGCGAATAAAGGGATTAATAAAAGTCCGGCGAATGCTCAAGGATGTGAATCCTGCCATGACCAAGGTATGGATCATATCCAAAAAGGCGGGGGTAAGGGAACAGGCATGTTTTCTTTCAGTGACAGGAAGGCTGATGCGGCGGCCAAATCTGCAAAATGCCTTAACTGCCATGCCGATTCCCGCAGTCTTTCCCACTGGGATATCAGCATTCACAAATCTGCCGATGTTGCTTGCAGCGGGTGTCACTCTGTCCACTCCGGGAAGAAGATGGATCTCAAGGCTTCCCAGCCAGACCTTTGTATATCCTGCCATCGTGAACTTAGAATACAGATCTCCAAACAGTCGCACCACCCTATTCGCGAAGGAAAGGTGAAGTGTACGGATTGCCATGACCAGCATGGCAGCTTCGGCAACAAGATGGTGAAAGCCAGCTCAATCAATGAACTCTGCTACAAATGTCATGCGGAAATGCGCGGGCCCTTCCTGCGGGAGCATCCTCCCGTTGCTGAGAACTGCTCAACCTGTCATACCGTTCACGGCAGCAATCACGGGAAGCTCCTTACGAACCGGGTGCCCCAGCTCTGCCAGAGTTGCCATGACGCCAGCGGTCATCCCAGCAGCATCTACACTAAATTTAATACCTTTCAAGGCAGTTCCCCATCCAACAGGATGTTTGCCCGTTCCTGCCTGAACTGCCATTCGGCCATTCACGGAAGTATGGACCCCTCCAGTCGAGGGGAATTCTTTATCAGATAGGGGGGGGTGAAACCATGAAAGCCAAAGCTGCAATCATGGCAATGATATGGATCCTGACATCTTTCGCGATTGTCTTTGCTGAAGAGGCAAATTTTTCGGGAGAAGTCTCTCTTACGGGAGTCATCAAGGATGGAAAGAATAACGATGCTAAATTTAATGAATACAGAGATATCCGGGGCGGTGTTTATGGAGGCATCGGTCTCCAATACCAAACGCTGAAAGACCATGTAGAGTTTGAAGTGCATGATATCGGTAACAATACCCAGAATTACAGTATGGAAGCGGGCCGATGGGATGTCTTTCGCATGAAAGTGAACTACGATGAGATTCCCCATAATTTCACCTATGACGCACGGACACTTTATTCCGGGGCTGGTACAAACAACTTGACCTTCAGTGGCTACCCACCGGGCACTAATCCAACTAACTGGAACACCTTTGATTATAGCCTTAAGCGGAAGAACGCAGAGGGCTCACTTAAACTTGATCTGCTGAAGCCTTTTTTTGTGGATTTGTCAGTAAACGAACAGCAGAAAAGAGGGACATATCCTATCGGTCTTGCAGGAACATCCCCAGGGGGAATTAATGTTGAGTTTCCAAACTTCCTGGATTACAAGACGGACAATGTCATGGTCGAGACAGGTTACAGTACAAAACCTTTCTTCTTCTCATTAGGTTATCTCTATAGCCAGTTTGATAACGGTGACGGTTTCCAGAGCTTTCGCAACCCGGCAACTGCCAATACCGCTGCAACAACCGATACTTTTTATCAGCCGCCGGATAATGATTTCCAGAAATTCGATTTTCAAGGAGGCGTTTCGCTCCCATTCCAAAGCAAGTTCAATGTAAATCTGTCCTCATCCCGGGCGAGATCCAATTCAAAATTGCTGTCTACTTCTTATGTAGATGATGTGACAGCAGCAGCCTCCAACATTGGTGTTCAAGGGCGTACGGGCATCAGCCCGAGCAGTCCATACTTTAATGGTAAGTTGAATACCGACAACTACAACTTTGTTCTGAATTCCAATCCGATCGCTTTTTTCGATGTAAAACTTTTTTATAAATATCTCAATAAAACGAATAAATCCGATAATATTACCACGGTAGAGGGGACAGAGACCCTGAACAATTCACTGTTTGACTACGTGAAAAATAGCTACGGACTGGAAACGGGATTCAAACTACCGGCGAGTTTTCGCCTGACAGCAGCATACAGCTATACCAAGACTGATCGTCAACGCGATGATCTGCCTGAGAATCGGGACAGCCTCGCGGACGTTAATGTCAAGTGGAGCGGACTCGATTTCGCAATCCTGAAAGTTGGATACGAATACCTGAACCGGGAAGCGAATTTCAATAGTCCTGAGGGTCCGATTGTCGATCTGGAAACATGGATTCGACGCTATGATGCTGCTCCAATGTTTAGAAATACCTATAAGGCATCGGCAGAATTTTTTCCCACGGATCATCTCGACATAGATATTGGTTATAAGTACAAAAGGACCAGCTATAAGGACACCATTCTGAGTTTAACAGATTTCAGAGCTGATGACGTCAATTTTGACGTGAACTGGCAGGTCCATAAACAATTGCTGCTTATTGGTTATTTCGATTTTGAGCAAAGGGTTAACCACCAGTTCCAGCGCCAAATCGGCTTTGGAACTTCCCCTTCATCACCGTATACTCCTCCGACGTCAGCAGCATTCAACTGGACCGCTGCGCTCAATGAAAATACTTATGCCTATGGTGTTGGGGCTACTATTTCCGTCATTCCCCAAAAACTGAGTTTGGAGCTGGCGCAAAATTCTGTCAAAGCAAGCGGGAATGTCGATTTGACCTATCTCCTCGGTACTGTGCCACTGCCTACTGGACGCAATCAGGACAATATCGACTTGAATGTATGGGATAATTATCGTCTGAATGATTACGTTATAAAAGCTATCTATCAGATGACGAAGAGAGTGGCCCTCACAGCCGCTTATGCCTATGAAGAATTTGCCTATGATGACTCCCAGTACACCGGATACCAATACGTACAAGGCACAACAGGATATCTGACGGGGGCCTATAATAGTCCATCCTATAGAACCCACGTCGTTCTTCTGGGCGTGAGTCTTAAATTCTAACACTTGCGATCTACCTCCAAATAAAGGTAAAAGGTCTCTAACTTCTATTTAATCACCATTTGCTTACATTTTATTACGTAATGATTTCCATTAGAAATATACTATAAAAAGAAAAATTAGAGCCTGAACGCTTTCAGGAAGAAAGCAATACCAGACTTGGCACTCACTATCAGGTCAAACTCTGTTCAGGGCTAATTGTCCTGAACCATACTTGATATTACAAGCATTGTTATATCAGGTCATCATTATTTAGTTCTCCTACGAAGTTACACAATTGGTTTGCATTAGAAGGTGAGAATTACAGATAGAAAGTGTCTACTTCCTCTCAAGATATTGTTTCAATGCCACCGCATTGTTTAAGATTGGATCTTTTGCGGAATAAACAAGTGTTAGTCGACCCTTACTTGCCATATTCCTTAATTTGGCAATCATTTCCGGATGGGCTTTTAACTCTTCAAAATAACGTGTCTGAAATTCGATCCATTTAGTCGGATCGTGACTAAACCATATCCTGAGCTCATTGCTGGGTGCTATCTCCTTCATCCATTCGTCAATTTTCAAATCCTCTTTGGTGATACCACGAGGCCATAAGCGGTCAACTAAGACCCTGTAACCATCATGAGGAGTCTTATCGTCATATGCCCTCTTCAGAGCTATAGATCTTTCCATTTGCAATCTCCATTGCATCTAAGGTTTAACCACAATAACAGGGCACTTCGCTCCCCTGACCACCTTGTCGGTAACACCGCCGATAAGATTCTTCAGGATCCCCGTTTTGCCATGCGATGCAATAACGATCAAATCAATGCCCTTCTTTTTTTGCTCACTCAGAATCAATTCTGCCGGGACTCCCTCTTTAACGTCTATCTCTATATCCAGTTTTTTAGTATCCACCATCGTGTTAATATCCCTATTAAGTTTCTCCTTCGATGCTTTCAGACTGTCCCGCTGGAGCTTCCTTACGATTTCTTCACCAATACAATAATCAACCGCACACTGTTGAATATGCTCATCAATGACATGCAAAAGATAAATTTTCGATCCATACTTCTTAGCGATGTCAACAGCTTCCTTCAATGCTTTGTCAGAATGCTTTGAGAAATCCGTTGGAACGAGAATTTTCTTAGGTGCAAACATAATTTACCTCCTTTTATTTGTGGTGATGATTTATTTCTATCGGTTCTGAGTATCAGGATTGACTTACCCCGATACGTGTACCATATTTTAAGTTAGAGTTCTGCTTTATTGGATTCCCTCTGACGCTAATAGTACTACTTGTGCAGCTTCGCTTTAAACTGTTTCGTCAATGATGGAACGATCTGGAACAAATTTCCAACAATTCCATAGTTTGCGACACTAAAAATAGGCGCTTTGGGATCCTGATTTATGGCAACGATGATCCTGGATGTTTTCATACCTGCCAGATGCTGTATTGCGCCTGAAATTCCGCAGGCAATATACAGGTCTGGACGCACCGTACGACCGGTCTGTCCCACTTGGTGTGCATAGGAGATCCAGCCCGCGTCCACTGCGGATCGGGATGACCCGACGGCACCGCCTAATACTTCAGCAAGATCATGGATCAATTTAAAGCCCTCCGGTCCACCAACACCGCGTCCACCCGACACGACAATATGGGCATCAGCCAGATTCACCTGATCTTTCTCAAGGATAAAATCCACAACATTTGTTGAGATTTGCTCTTCGTTCATGGCAGCTTTGATTGCAATGACCTGGCCTTGGCGCTGGGAATCCGCAGCAGGCATTTCAAATACGCGTTGGCGTACAGTGGCCATCTGCGGACGATGGTTGGTGCAAATGATCTTAGCCATGATGTTGCCGCCAAAGGCCGGGCGAGTCTGCAGCAATAGACCTTTCTCCGGATCGATATCGAGACCAGTACAATCAGCGGTCAGACCGGTATAAAGAGCAGCGGCTACTGAACCAGCCAAGTCACGTCCACGCGAGCTGGCACCCAGGAGAAATATTTCCGGTTTATATTGGCGGACCAGGTTAATTAGAGTTTCAGCATAGGGCGCCGTGCGGTAAACGGCGAGACTGGGGTCATCTGCCCAAAAGACACGATCTGCTCCGAAGGCAATGGCTTCTTTCGAGATATGTTCCACATGATACCCCAGCACGCATGCCGTGAGCGCAACATGGCGCTGGTCGGCCAGTCTTCGGCCCTGGCCCAGCATCTCCGCAGAAATGCTGCCTGTCCAGCCATTGAACTGTTCCACCCAAACCCATACACCACTGTATTCGGCAAGATTCTCCGCCGCTTCCTGCTGACGATCTGGCAAACTGAGCGCATTCACCGGACAGACATTCAGGCACGCCTCGCAGGCCGTACATTTATCGTTAACCACTGCCAGATCATCCACCAGAGTAAGCGCTCCGAATGGGCAGACATCGACACAGGCTCCGCAGCCTATGCACTTGTCCTTGTCGATTTTCAATAATGGCATGGTTTTTTCTTATAGAACTTTTTCGGCTATAATTTTATCAGCCAGTAGAGCGGTAGCCTCATCTATACTATCGGCCTGGATTAAATCCAAAATGCCCTCGCGCTTGGGTGGGCTGAAAATCTGTATCACCTGTGTCGGGCTGCCATTCAGGCCTAATTTTGATGGGTCTGCGTCGGGTAAATTGGCGGCAGTCCAAGTAGGAATTCTGAGCTTAGAAGCACGGCGAATGTGAAAAAGTGAAGCGGAGCGAGGCTGATTGATATCCTTCACTACCGTAAGTAGAGCAGGCAATTTAGCTTCCACGATCTCACGACCTTCCTCCAGCAAGCGTTCCACTGTAATCTTGCCGACCTCTGGTTCCAGCTTCCTTATCTTGAAAACATAGGTGAGTTGGGTAATGCCGAGCTGTCTCGCAATACCCGGACCAACCTGCCCGGTATCACCGTCGGTGGCCTGCTTACCACATAGAATGATATCGAATTCACCCAGTTTTTTAATTGCCAGAGCCAGGGTATATGCGGTTGCCCAGGAGTCCGAGCCGGCAAAAGCTCGATCGGAAAGCTGGATGGCCTCATCCGCCCCCATACTGACGGCTTCCTTGAGCGCGTCAATGCACTGTGGCGGGCCCATTGAAATCACTAAAACCTTGCCCCCGAATGTTTCCTTAATGCGGAGAGCTTCTTCAATTGCGTACACATCAAAGGGACTGATAATGTTGGATATGCCTTCACGGATTAAGGTATTGGTATCGGGGTTAATCTTAACTTCAGTTATACCCGGCACCTGTTTAATGCAGACAATTATATTCAAGTAAAGACCCCATTTCTGTTGATATATATGCAGGACTGAGGGTTAACAATTGAAATGTAGTATAAATCGACTGACTCAAGAAATCAAGACTTCAGGAAGTAAGCGAGAGGGGGAAGTTTGCCAGAGAGTTCTGAATTTCTTTATTTACTGACTGGAGAACAAGTTCGACCACCGCAGTTGGTTTCAGTCTTCAATTATTATCTTAGTACAGCCATTGTACAGCCGTATAAAATTTATTATATATAACAAGAGGTTACGAAGTAAAGTCTCAGGTTCAAATACTGCTACACCAATCAAAGCTTACACTTACAATTTCGCGTTCAATATCAGGAACTATGATTCCCGATCTCCAATAGAAATTAAAAATACAAGGCAGGGTTTAAAACCCTGCCTTGTATTTTACCACTTTGTAAATTTCCATCGCAATGCACGATTTTATGGATTCTCAAGCGGAAGCAAATGGATATTAATATGTATATACATTTAATGTCTGAAGGGCGGACCCTTGATGGATTCCACCCTTCTTTATGATAAGACTTACGTATTTGGATGACAACAAGCACTACCAGCTCAGCAGGAACCGGGTGATTGATTCTCTGTCTACAACCTTTGTCATTTACTGCAGGCTGCCAGTAGCAGCGGCAAATTTCATCAGAAACGTGTCATAGCCCCCTGCGCTGGGTTGTCCGTCAAGATCCCCCTGTGTAAACCCAGTCATATAGAGAGTATCTTCTGCGGCATTAAGAACAATTCCTCTGCCTTCATTGTCTCCGGAGTTGCCGATTAAGGTCCCCCAGGCAGGATTGCCTCCAGGAAGGTAGAACATCACTATGAAGATATCCGCCGATCCTGCATTGGTTTGCCCCCCTGTTGAGAATCCAGAAACGTAGGAATTCCCTATGTTATCAACGGTAATGCCGTATGCGATATCATTTGCACTTGTTCCCTGTTGAGTCGTCCACAACTTCGTGCCGGAATGATCATATGCCGCAACAAAAATATCATTCCCACCTGCCGATGTATGACCGTCGAGAGAACCCCCTGTAACCCCGGCAATGTGTACATTTGCATTTCTTGCATTAATTGCGAGGGCGGCATCGTCCGACGCTGTACCCAGCATTGCGGTCCATGTCCAGGTCGGTGTTGAGGCTGTCGAGATATCATATTGAACGAGGAAAATATCATCATTACCTGTACTGGTTGTTCTAATCCCATCCAGATTGCCCTTGGTCGCCCCTGTAAGATATACCCAGTATGTCGACCCTGAATTGTCCACGGCTATACCGGTCGCTATGTCTGATTCAGTCGTGCCACGCTGAATGAGCCAGCTCCGATTTCCGGTATCATAATACATAGCGAGAAATATGTCCTCTTGACCGAAGGGACCAGGTCCTGCGCCATCTAGATCACCCGTCGTCCAGCCGGTGATGAAAATGTACCCGCGGGAATCCACCGCGACACTAGTGGCCACATCATCAACAGCAGTGCCGCTAATGGTACCATACATG
>JBEKJA010000094.1:0-8334 GCA_050011475.1 Syntrophales bacterium | reverse complement strand
ATCCCCTTGCACCATGAACCACCAGCATGGCATGATGACCAGGAGGGCGGACCAGTGCGAAAGCATTATCCACTTCTCCGGCCATAACCATCTTTGCAGCAGTGATGGCACCGCCAGCTGATATGAGGTGAGATTCCGTAATCACGCTTGGTACATCCGGGATACAGATGTGGCTTCGTTTAATGTCGTCTATGGTTGCCATGCCTGGCTTGTATTCCTTGATATTCTCAAAATCCAGGACCCCTTCTTCGAAGACTTGATCCTGTGTGTATAGAAGTCTCTCTTCCCGTTCAGGATGGGTTGGAGAAATTGCCCAATCGAATGCAGGGAAAAAAATCAGGCCTGTTTTTTTCTGCTTACTCAGCATGTCAATGTTCCTTTCTGAACGCTGGAAATCAATCCTGGCTTGATCTGAAGTTTAACGCGTATATTTTTCCCCGTGGTGTAAGATTCGCGAACCATGTTAAATTCCTGCTCTTCAATCACTTCGATATCCAGGTCGCTTTCCCCTGCGCCCAGGAGCATCGCTTTGGCCCGCAGCTTTTCTTTTCCGATCTGAATGGTATCCCGCCTGGAAAAACGGGGAGGAATGGACATTTGTATTCCATCCTCAACAATCGAGAGAATGCACCTCTCCGTATCGACATGAATGGTGATTTCCGCTGTCGTCCTGGCCAGTGCCGCACCAATCGCATTGGCAACTTCAAAATAAGGCGGGATGAAAGAGGGACATTTTAAAAGTTCCGTAAGCCTTTTTGCCATCGATTCAGCCGGACCTCCCACGATGTAGAGCGTCTTCGGTGTAAGCTTTCTTCCCTTCAGCATTTCATGGATGGTATATACGGGCTCGTCATTGATTTCCTCAATGAAAGTTTGTACCTCGGAGGCGATCGTCTGACAAGCCAGGCTGTAGATATATTCTGCAGTGACTGTGACTGTTGTGCACATGGCATCCGCCAGGCAACGGATCGCTGCTTCTGCTTTGCCTCTATCGCCGAAATCAGACAAACCCAGAACGATCATAGCGTCTGTCGGTGTAGGGTATGGTCCGTTCAATGCTGATGCCGGTCCTTCCCTTTCCGGTCCAATCTGCAATTTGCCGTCCTCGTATTTCACTCGGCTATCCCCGCCGATGGGGATCGATTTCGTACGAAGTCCCCGGATCAGTGTCTTGTATCCGCCGATAGTAACGCCAAAATGTTCGAGAAGAGGGACTCCATCTGCAAATATTGCAATATCCGTTGTTGTGCCACCGATATCGAGAGCAATTGAATCTTCCGTGCAGCCTGCAGTCGACAGTATTCCCATAATGCTGGCAGCAGGGCCGGATAGGATCGTCTGGACGGGACAGTTCCTCGAATGCTGGATATCAAAAGTGCCGCCATCAGCTTTTAGAATATATATGGGGACCGATATTCCGCGTTCTTTGACAAAATGGAGCACCTGATCGACAAAATGCTGATATCTGGTCCAGACCGCTTCATTCAGATAAGTTGTGGAAATGCGCCGCGGGAAGTTCAAGTGTCCTGACATCGTATGTCCAAGCGATATATGTGAAAAGGAATCCTTCACCATATCGTGGATGGCGAGTTCCTGTGATGGGTTTCGGGTAGAGAACTTACAGACGATGCCGGCATGCTTGAGGCCATTGCCCGTCAGTTGATCACTGGCACGACGTACTTCCTGCGGATCAATTCGACTGATTTCGATTCCCCGGTGGTTTACGTATCCGGAAAGCATGCACGTAAGGCCATTCGCCGGAAGCAGGGCAGCGGGAAGGCCCGGTCCGGACGAGAGAATCATGCCTACTGCATCTGTCTTGTGTTGCACAATTGCATTGGTGGAAATGGTAGTGCTGAGAACGACTCGAGTCAGTTTTTCAGGATCTTCATGATTGAAGAGGATGGTAGTGACGTTTAACAGAGAATTTATAAGGTTATTTTCGTCAGTAATAACTTTTGCCTTCTTCTTGACGGTGCATCCTTCGATAAGCACTGCATCTGTATGAGTTCCTCCCACGTCAATGCCAAGAATCATCTGAATACCTCAGGATTTCATGATTTTTCATCGTATATAATGATAAATTTATCTTGACAAGGCAAAAAAAAGGCGTATTTTTCACCATCAAAATAATGAACACCAGACAACAGATGGTTTGGAAATCCTTTGAAAGGAGGTGACAAGTAGATGAAAAAGGTATTCGCCATTATTCTTTCTCTGCTTTTCTTTGTGACGTTATCCTTCGCAGTAGTTGGCTGCAAGAAGGCAGAAGAGCAGAAGCCAGAGGAAGCCGTTAAGCAGGAAGCGCCTGCACCGGCACCGGCTCCGGCTCCGGCTCCAGCTCCAGCACCGGCGGCGCCAGCAGCACCGGCAGCACCTGCAACAAAGTAACAGTCTAAAGCTTTTCTTGAAGAAGCCGGGTATAAGATTTATGCCCGGCTTCTTTTTGAATCTTCTCATCCGAATTATCCAAAAATTCTTGACAGTTAACTGACACTGGCATACATTTATAACAATATAATAGATGAAGTGATGTAATCTTCATAATCTCAAGTAAAAGGAGGGAGTCATGTCAGAAAGATGTAGCGATTTTGTCAAAGGCCTGATCCTGGGGGGGATTTTGGGAGCTGTTGCCGGTGTTTTGTATGCACCAAAAAGTGGGAAGGAAACCCGCGAAGATATTGGTAAAAAAGCGAATGAATGGCTGATCAGAGCAAAAGAGGAATATGACAAAGCTACAGAGAAGAGCAAGAAAATTTACGATGCTACCGTGAAAAAGATAAAAGATTTTGACATATCAGCGAAAGAATCCATGGATAAAATAGCCGGGCGTGCCGAAGATATTGTTGGACAGGGTATTGAAACTGCCCAGGATAGCAAGGGACGATTTAAAAAAGCGATTGAGGCTGGCGTAGAGGCATATAAACAGGAGAAAGAAGCCTGAAAACAGGACATTCTGATTTATATGTCTGGCAAGAAAGGGCTTTGAAGGAGGGGTAAAAAATGGCAGTGCAGACTATTTTGATTTTCATAGCGATTGTTTTATTAATTGCGGTCATCTCAATTTTTCCACTGGTGATCCAACTATATAGAACAATGCGCGGTATCTCGACAACACTGGAGATATTGAACCAGAGCCTCCCTTCGATCATGATAAATCTTGAAGAAATTACCGCCCACATCAATGATGCAACAGCTACCGCTTTGCAAAGGATTGAAGATATATCCCACACGGTGAAGAGAATTCAGAGCATTTTTCGTGTCTTCAGTGCAATGGAGCAAATAATGCGCGGCGGCTTGGGGCAGATTTTGCAAAAACGTTTGAAAGCAGCAAGTGCTTTAGGAAAAGGAGTACTGGTTTTTTTTGATGTTTTGAGAAAACACCGCTGAGTATTCATCTTATGGGAAAAATGTCTTTTGGCAAACAGGGTGGACGTATTCGTGTCAGACGGGTCGATCACAAGGGTACCGCATCAAAACCTGCAGTCGATGTTGTTCGCGGGATCAAGGAAAATGATCGTGTTCAATCCGGAGAGGATTACAGGGAGAAATCTCTGGCTATTCATGGCCTGATATGTGCTCGTTGCGGCAGAACGTTCACCGCCTCAAACCGTCATCTGCTGACGGTTCATCATCGGGATGGGAATCATAACAATAATCCTCCTGACGGAAGCAATTGGGAAAACCTTTGTGCCTATTGTCATGAAGATACCCATAGTCGCTCTGTACTGGCCGACTATTTCAATGGGGCAGGTGAGCAGGAATACGAAGTTGTCTATAAACAGGGAAGTTATAGAAATGAGGATACCTTGTCCGGAACGTTAGGAGAGAAGCTTCGCAGTGTTATTGCAAAAATAGACAAGGCGAAATAAAATTCAGAAAAAGACCATACAAAATTGATTGACATGTCAATCAATTTATGGTTTAAGCCTTTTGATGCTGAAGGTTGGCTATTCCAGCATCAAAGGGCTTTTTTTTGAACTGAATCCATGCAAGGGGGGTTGATATACTTGGAAGTAATTGAGCAGGGAATAGGGAAGGTATTTACAGATCCCGATGCGGATAAGGCGCGTGCATTTTTCCACAAGAAAAGCCGAATATTGGAAAATAAGGTCATGTCCGTCAAAGAGGCCGTCGAGAAGTTCGTGCATGATGGAGATTACCTCGTACTGGGCGGATTCGGTGCAAACAGAATACCGAGTGCGGTGGCGCATGAGATCGTCAAGCAGGGACGAAAAAACATGGCCTTCGCAGGCCACACGTCAACGCATGATTTTCAGATACTTTGTGCTGGTGAGGTATTTAATCGGTTGGATGCGGCCTATATTGTAGGTTTGGAAGCCAGGGGCTTGTCTCCCAATGCCAGGCGTTACATGGAGAGCGGTAAAGTTGAAGTCTCCGAATGGTCAAACTATGCAATGTCCGTTAGATTTAAAGCGGCAGCTGCTGGCGTGTCCTTTTACCCTGCGAGGAGTTTAATGGGCACGGATACATTCAAGTATAGCGGAGCTAAAATAATCGAATGCCCTTTCACAGGCATTAAATATGTTGCTCTGCCAGCCATATACCCGGATATAGCGGCTATTCATGTCCATGAATCAGACATTTATGGGAATTGCCGCGTTCGGGGGATAACGGTTTCCGACTTTGATGTAGCACGGGCAGCAAAACGACTGATCATAACATGCGAGCGTCTGATCTCCAATGATGAGATACGCCGGGATCCAAGTCTGACAGTCATTCCATACTGGTGTGTAGATGCAGTCTGTGAAGTTCCATACGGCAGCTATCCAGGCAATATGTATGGGGAATACTTTTCCGATGAAGCACACCTTCGCGAATGGATGGATGCAGAAAAAGATGAGGAAACGCTCAAAAAGTTCATCGACAGAATCATTTATGATTGCAAAGACCACAATGAGTATCTCGAGATAAACGGCGGATTGCAGAAAATGCAGATGCTTCGTCAAAAGGAGATGATGTTTATCGGTGCCAGGGCATAGATTGTGTCTTGATGAGATACTACCAAACTACAATTTTGGAAACGAGGGATTTTTCGTTCTGGCAAGGAAATCGAAGGATTGCGCGGAGGCGTACTGATGGTACGTCACACAAGCGAGCCTGAAGGTTGACGCATCCAAGGCGGAAAAGAACCGTTTCCGTTCGAATAGGAAGGGAATCAATCAATATGGCAGATTATAATGCAATGGAGCTGATGATTTGTACTGCTGCAAGAGAATTGGAGGACGGAGCATCCGTAGGTGTTGGAACGGGAGCACCCTGCGCGGCGGCAATGTTGGCACAAAAAACAAAATCACCCGACCTGATGATCGTTTTTGAAGCGGGGGGGGCCGGTCCCATCATTCCGGAAATGCCTATTTCCGTTGGTGACTCCCGTACGACGTGGAAGGCCATCATAGCCAGCGGCATGTGTGAAATTATGGAAACCGCCTGCCGGGGGATGCTTGACTATACATTCCTTGGCGGAGCTCAAATCGATATGTTCGGCAACCTTAATTCCACCCGGATAGGTTCCGATCACCAAAAACCGAAGGTCCGTCTCCCGGGAAGTGGTGGTGCAAACGATTTCGGATCGTTTTGCTGGAGGATGATGGTCATGACCCCCCAGGATCCTAAACGCTTTGTTGAAAAGTGCTCTTATATCACGACTCCAGGATGGCTGGAGGGCGGGGATTCAAGGGCAAAGTCCGGTTTGGCGCTGGGAGCGGGCCCGTATAAGATTATCACCAATATGGCCGTTATGGACTTCGAACCGACGTCCAAGCGGATGAGAATCGTAGCTGTTAACCCTGGCTACAGTGAAAAGGACGTTCGGGATAACTGTGGTTTTGAGTTGCTGAAGGCATCAAAGATCGAAGAAAACCACCCGCCCACCAGGGAAGAGCTTCACATCCTGCGCGATGTTATCGATCCGTACCGTTATGTAATCGGCCGCTAGCAACAGGGTTCAATCGTGAAATGAAAAGCCATAGTGATATAAGAGCGCCATGGCTTTATTTTTTATAAAAAGCTCAACCATGAATGATTTTTACTGAGTCAGGATTTGTTTCTGTTTTTTCTCCTACCGATGTTCCGCAAAAGACACATATGTAATCGTATTTATCTCCATTTAAAAGAGCCAGCAGCAGCCTCTTCCTGACCGGAACCGGCCGTTTGCAATTGGAACAATACAACTGTGTTGCATCGAAATCCTTGTACTGTTCTTTATTTATCCGTTTCATCATCATTCTCTGGAACGCCTTTCAAATTTTCCAACCAGACAGAGGCTTCACTATCGCTTGGTGCGCGGTAGTCCCCCCTTGGCGAGAGTGAGCCGCCTGATCCTACTTTTGGACTGTTGGGAATGCAGGAACGTTTGAATTGGCTGGTCTTGAAGAATCGGTATAAATAGACCTCGAGCCAATGCTTGATTTCAGCGATGCCATAAGCATTTTGCTTACCTTCGGGTATGGACGGCCATGTACCGCGGGATTTGTCATGCCATGTGCAGTATTCTAGAAATGCAATCTTGGTCGGAAGGTAGCCATAACGGGTAATATAGAAATTGTTAAAGTCCTGCAGTTCATAAGGTCCAACTGTGAATTCGGTTTTCTGGGCAGGCTGTGAAGATTCTTCCCCCGGAATCAATTCAGGGCTGATTTCCGTACTGAGGATATCACGCAGGATATCGGATATTTCTTCAGTGAAAAGAGCGGTATCGGCCACCCACCTGATAAGATGCTGGATCAGGGTTTTTGGGACACTGGCGTTGATACTGTAATGAGACATATGGTCTCCTACACCGTATGTACACCATCCGAGGGCCAGCTCGCTCAGATCACCGGTGCCCAGCACTATTCCATTGTGCATATTGGCAAGACGAAACAGATGAGAGGTTCTTTCTCCAGCCTGGATATTTTCAAAAGTGATATCATAAACAGGTTGACCGCTGGCAAACGGGTGGCCTACATCCTTAAGCATCTGCAGGCAACTCGGCCGGATATCAAGCTCATTCATATTTACACCTAGAGTCTTCATCAGGAGGATGGCATTGGAATACGTTTTATTGGTCGTTGCAAAGCCGGGCATCGTATATGCTTTGATATTCGATCTGGGCCAACCCAACAGATCCATGGTCCTGGCGGCGACGATAAGGGCATGAGTAGAATCCAGGCCGCCGGATACACCGATGATAACGTTATTTATACCGGAAGATTTCAGTCGTTTAACTAATCCATGAACCTGGATGTTGTATGCTTCATAGCATCTCTGATCTCGTTTGGCTGGATCGGACGGAATGTATGGGAAGCGCGCATAATCCCTATCGAGGAGAATTCTTCCTTCAATGACTTTTATCTCCACTTGAATTCTCCTGAATTTTGACAGGGTTTCCATATGAGTTCGGGCATTGTGTCCAAAGCTTATCATTCTCATTCTATCCTGAACGAGGCGGTCCAAATCAATATCGGAATATATTACCTGTGAAGTCAACGAAAATCGCCGGGATTCACCAATCAGATTCCCATTTTCATAAATCATGGCATGACCGTCCCATGCAAGATCTGTCGTTGATTCACCCGGACCCGCGGCGGCATAAAGATAAGCGGCTATACATCTTGCCGACTGATTGGCCGCAAGGCTATGCCGGTAATCCGATTTCCCAATAGTAATATTCGATGCGGACAGGTTCCCGATCAATGTTGCACCGGCCATGGCGGCAAAACTTGATGGAGGCACAGGAACCCAGACATCTTCGCATATTTCGATGAAAAAAGCGAAGGAAGGGATATTGGCCACCTCAAAAAGAAGATCGGCTCCAAAGGGTATATTCTTCTGCCCGCATAAATCGATGACCGGTGTCAGGATTTCCTCGGCAGGGCTGAACTGCCTGCCCTCATAAAACTCTCTGTAATTCGGCAAATAGGATTTTACGGCAATACCCCGGATTTTCCCCTGGCTTATTACCAGTGCACAATTGAAAAGACGGTTGTGCACCCGAAGAGGAGCCCCGACAACAAGAATGATTTCAATTTTCTTTGATGCATCGAGAATGCGGCAAACGGCTTCCATTGTGGCATTGAGTAAAGCATCCTGGTGGAACAGATCTTCATTGGAATACCCGGAGATGCCAAGTTCCGGGAACAGGGCAAATATGGCCCGCTGGCTGTTTGCCTTTATAGCGAGTTCAATGGTCTGCTCCACATTAAATGTAGGATCCGCCACCCGCAATTCAGGTATACAGACTGCAGCACGAATAAATCCATGATGATAAAGGTTAAAGAATGTTTGCTTGTTTGCTTTACCCATATTCATTTACAGTAATCAACACACTTC
>JBEKJA010000093.1:0-8376 GCA_050011475.1 Syntrophales bacterium | reverse complement strand
TTATCGAAAAGGGCTGGTGCAGGGTGCACTCATTTGCATGGATGTCCATACCGGAGCCATTCGGACCATGGTTGGCGGTCGGGATTTCTTAAGAAGTGAATTCAACCGGGCAACCCAATCCCGCAGACAGCCCGGGTCGGCATTCAAACCATTCATCTATACTGCGGCATTTGACAAGGGAATGACTCCCTCCACACGTATTCTTGATGCTCCAATTGTTTATAACGATCCATCATCTCCGGATGGTTTCTGGAAACCGAAAAACTTCGATGGGAAATTCTGGGGTCCAACGACCATACGCAACGGCCTCGTTTACTCCCGCAATATTGTCACGATCAAGATACTTCAGGAAGTGGGCGTCGGATATGCTGCAGCGTATGCCGGGAATATGGGGATAACTTCACCGCTTGTCCGGAATCTCTCGCTTGCACTCGGCACATCCGGTGTTACGCTCCAGGAAATGGTCAGGGGATACGGGGTGCTCGCCAATCAGGGTGTGCGGGTCCAACCGTTCTTTATCAAAAAGATTGTTGACCGTACCGGGCAGGTTTTTGAAGAGGCCCAGGTCGTTTCCGAGCAGGTCATCGATCCCCGAATTGCCTTCATGACAACCTATGTCATGGAAGATGTCGTTGAGAGTGGAACGGGCCAGCGGGTAAAGAGTATAGGGCGGCCTGTCGCCGCCAAAACAGGAACTACGGATGATACACGGGATGCGTGGTTCATCGGTTTCACGCCGACTTATGTCGCCGGCGTGTGGGTAGGCTTTGACCAGGAAAGTTCCCTTGGCAGACAGGAAGTGGGAGGCAGGGCCGCAGCGCCAATCTGGCTTTATTTCATGCAGCGGGCCCTTGCAGGCAAACCCGTGGAGGTTTTCCCCGTTCCGAACGGGATCGTTTTCACAAAGGTCGATCCCAAGACAGGGCAAGCTATACACTCATCAGCAAAGGATGCGATCTTCGAATCTTTCCTGGAAGGCACCGGTCCGGGGGATGGGCGTTCAGATGATGCAGACGGTGAAAAGGGATCGTCTGAGGGATTTTAATTGAGATGAGCTTTGGGCGGATGTTCTTTATAAAGATTCTACCAGCCCTTGCCGTATTTTGCGCTATAGTTGTATCGTTTCCGCATCAGACTTCCGATCCGGCCGCAAAGCCGGACGATCCCGCCAAAGAGGATCTGACCAGGTTCGTATATCCCAGCCAGGCTCGCATACCCTGGGCGCCACATTTCATGAGACCAAAGGACAATCTCGAAAGACTTTTCGGCAATGATTGGGTTTATGTGGCCCGTTTCAATCGCCTTGACCGCCGCCATGCCTATCCAGGTATGAGCATCAAAGTACCCCTCAGGATGGAGGATATCAAACAATACACTCCCCTTCCCGCTTACTACGAACCAGCAGCCCGTTACAGAAAGTACATCCTTATACAGGTGACGGAGCAATGGATAGGTGCCTACGAGTATGGCCAACTGAAGTTTTCCATGCCGGCCGCAACCGGCAGGGCGGAAGCTCCGACCCCTTTGGGGATGTTCCGGATAGATGCGTTTGACCAGCATCATACCTCTTCACTTTATAAAACAGAAAAAGGGCAAGCCCAGTACCCCATGGATTGGGCCATGCGTTTCCATGTCGATGAAAAGGATGTAGGGTTCTGGATCCATGCCCGTGATCTTCCCGGCCGGCCTGCCTCTCACGGATGTGTCGGACTCTTTGATGAGGCTATGCAGAGAAGAACCTATACGGTCCCCGAACATCCTGTTTTGATGGATGCAAAAAAACTTTACGAGTGGGCGGTTAGTAACAGTGAAAATGATGCAAATAATTTTGACTCGGAGGAACAGGAACCCATCGTAGAAGGGCCGGTGGTTGAAATAACCGGCAACCTGCCGAATTATCTGCCTGCACCTCCCACTGCACAGTAAAAGTATAGTAATCGGTGTTAATGGCCAAGAAAGAGCGTATTCCACCTGATTTTATTACTCTTTTACGCCATCAAAAACCGTTCTGATGACTTAAAAGCCGTCTGATTTCCTCCTCTCCACCCCATACCCAGGTGTCGGCAAAGGGGGCTAAGTGGAAATATGACAATTTTTTATATAAGAGAACTGAAGAAAACTAACCCGAAATATGATATATAATACAATGTGTAAGTCAAGACCGCTTTTAACGAAATGTTATATGATCGATGTCTGACTAAAACTAAGTCACAGGGTTATAAACTATGAAGGAACGCAGGCTCGCTGCTCGGATAAAAACTTCAATTGCAGTTGACTATTGGAATTTGTTTGGGAC
This sequence comes from Syntrophales bacterium, assembly GCA_050011475.1. Lineage (GTDB taxonomy): Bacteria > Desulfobacterota > Syntrophia > Syntrophales > JBEKJA01 > JBEKJA01. Next base: position 6,080 of record JBEKJA010000093.1, on the reverse strand, counting down.
CCAGTTATTGGGAGGGGTCGAAAAAGCAACTATTGTCGATCTTTCATTGGGTGGTTGCTGTTTGTTCGTTTCCAAGGAGCCCACACTTAATATCAACAACAGAATTAAATTGTTATTTATGTTAGATAACGATAACCACACCAAGATTGAGAGGGTAGCATCGGTTTGCAATATTAGAGGGAATTATATAGGTTGTAGATTTGCTCCACAAGTCCATGGCTCTGAACCTGACTTTGTATTCTATATTAACGCTCACTTGTTACAAAATATTGGCGGAAAGATGCAGGATAAGAAAGAGTTATAAGTTGGTAGAGTAATAATTACTGGTTGAAATCCTATGTATTCCTCAATATTTGTCAGGTGAGGACTTCCGGAAGAAATTATTTATTCGTTTCGATATGATCTTGAATTTTTCAAAATGCCTTATCAGCATCATTGCAGATGTCTCTTACCAACAAATGAATCTCTTCAGTAATGAAACCCCTGATTACCGATTATAATCCTCAGCGGAAGATCCATAATCTAGATTGATTTTATACTGATATCTAAATGTACTTATAACTATTTGACTACGCCAGATTATTATGTTTAAAGGCGATACGTGATTTGATGGTAGTGGACAGGACTTGTGTGGAATCAAGACTAGATCGATTTTTTATCTAAAGCCGTTTTATTAAATTCCAATTCTTGATATTATCGTTATTCAGCACCAACGTATTTAGCAATTAGGTTCATAAAAAGGCAAATCTATTATGATTCAAGGCAAGCGGATTATTTATGTTCTAGTCACCATATTTATTATTCTAGTTTATGTTTTTTTTGCATTTGCTACCGAAAAAAGAAGCCGGAAAATCACATTGGTATTTGGTGGTGATTGTGCCTTTGTCAACTCTGTTGAAAAAGTTGTCAATGATAATTATTCATATCCTTTTGCAAATATCGATCTATTTCGTCAAGCTGACATAGGGATGGTAAATTTGGAAAATCCTATTTCTCTGAGAGGAGAAAAAACTCCTAAAATTTTTAATCTCCGTATGCAACCTAAATATTTAAACATTTTTAAAGACGCCCATATCAATGTAGTTAATTGTGCAAATAACCACATATACGACTATGGACAAGAAGCCCTACTCGACACAATGAATTATCTTGATGCAGCGGGAATTAAGCATGTGGGAGCCGGAGAAAACCTTTGGGCTGCTAGAAGACCAGTTATAGTGCAGATAAATGGTATGAAGGTCGGCATACTCGCATATTACGGTGATGGTTCATGGTATCCTGCACAGGAGAATATTCCAGGAACAGCACCCCGTCGAAAGAAATTTATACAGGAAGACATAAATAAATTACGAATCAACGAAAAAGTCGACTTCGTTATTGTGAACTTTCACTGGGGACAGGAAGGATCAAATTACCCCAGTCAATCTCAGATCGACTTTGCACACTATTCTATCGACGCAGGAGCAGATTTAATTATTGGACACCACCCTCATGTCTTACAAGGGGTAGAAAAATATAAGAACGGAATTATTGTGTATTCACTGGGCAATTTTCTCTTCGCAGGTAATAGAAAAACACAATATGATACCGCTGTTTTTAAACTTACGTTAATTGACAATCAAATTATTCCAGAGATTATTCCTGTGCGAATTTCATCATGGCACGCTAATCTGCTTACCGGAATGGATCGTACACTTGTATTAGAAAAAGTTAGTAAATATTCTCGTGTTTTTAAAGATCCTATGTTCTAGTTAATAAAAATTATCATTTGAAATGATGGATGCCAATCAAATTTGCCGGATGCTCGCTTTCAGGAAGCAAGTTGATGTACGAGTTGATACTGTTTGTCAGGTTAAGTATTGATCAGGAAAATTTTATTTCCCACATCATATTTCACCTAAATATCGCATCCTCCCTATAATTTTTCTTTTTCCCTGAATCGTATAAGGCCGTCGATATTATCGCTCTGCAAAAGCGGTATGGTAAGTTTTACCTTTTCATCCGACCAATTCCACCATTGCATGTGCAGCAGCAAGCGTCTGACATCCGGTGCAAATCTATATCTCCTGTGCTTTGCAGGATTCCCGGCCATTATGGAATATGCCTTGACATCCTTTGTAACAACACTCTTCGCTGCAATAACCGCTCCATCACCAATGTGAACGCCTGACATGATTGTTACATCAAATCCGATCCAGACATCATTGCCGATGATAATATCGCCCTTAGTCCATAGATGATCCTTTGCCGGGACTCCCCAATCAGAGTCTGGCACATGGCCAAATGGATAGGTGGATATCCAATCGATCTGATGATTGCCTCCCAGCAATACTGTGAGGCATGCGGCAATCGAGCAATATTTACCGATGACGAGATTCGCCTGCTCGGAGAAGTGGATGGTGACAGGCCCGATGGAGTATGTATGCGTACATTCATCGATTACAAACATATTGAAGCCACTTTTTTAAAAATCAGCTGACTTGCTCCCGATACTTGTATCACATGTCAAGTTACAGTTCCGCCATTTTTATCAACTAATACTTACCCTAAAGGAGATATCTCTAATTGATTCCCGATTGAAATGTTATATGAACGGGGGAAATTGTATGTGAAATATTACAGGAAGTAACACTTAGCTTTACAAAAACATGCCTTCACCAAAGTCAATTTAGCGCTCACTCCTACAAGCCCTCAACCTCACAGTATGAATAAGATCAAAGATTATGGGTTGAAAGCAGTAACGCTTGCAGTAGAAGACAAATAGTTACTCATGGCCGCATTCTTTCCATTTCAAACGCAAAGCCGTTGTGCAGATCTCCGCACTGTGATTTCTATCAAGGCTTTCTTTTGGGCTGCTTATCAAGCTTGTTTTTTGACTATTTTTTCTGTTTTTCAGCGTTCTGTTTCTGACCCTTTTCCTTATCTTTCTTCCCGCCCTTGTCTCCCATTACGCCTCTCCTTTTCCTGTTGTCTAAAACATCTTCTCGCAGCGTGGTTTCTATTGTAACCACAGCAGGTCCATCATTATAAATTGTCATCTTGCATACTTTTCAAAATCCGTCAATTATTGCTTCCTTAGAAGAGGAAGAAGCATTTGCTGACTTCTCCTACAACTGTTTACACTGAAAGCATTGATAACATGAAAATCAACCGACGCTATTTAATGGTTAAGGCTAGAATCTTTAAGATGCTCTCTAACGTTGTCGAAACTGATAGCCAACTCCATTCCGAGGTTAAGATCGGTATTCACGATTGGTTCACTATCAAGCCATCCAAAAACGAGCTGCCGCTCGGCAAGCTCGTTGATCAAAGGGGGATAGATACCCTCCTTGGTAAGTTAGAAGAGCTTCTCAGTGTTCCCATGACGATTCCAGGAAAGGTCATGACAAAGCCTATCAGGTATTTCAACAACCTGATTTCATTCGTATCCATGTGGCCCCCAGCAGAAAAAAGATCTTTCAGATACCTGAATGTTATATAAGCTGATTATCGGTGATTACAAAATATTTCAAGTTCCAGACGCTGTTTCTTCACCATCTGGCACGGTGTTCTTCAACGCAGCCGATTACGTCAACCGGTACAGTCTTTTCATCCAACCGAACCTGTCCTGTGAAACGGCCAAAAATCTGGATGAGCCGGGACATGATGAACAGAACATTCGTATATCCTATTCGCTTTACCACAGGTGTGAAGGTCAGGTCCAATTGGTCGGACTGAATACGCCAGGGTTTCAGAAGGTCGGCATAGGTAAAACGGACATCGCCAGGGAGCTTGTAAAGCTTTCCTTCAAACCAGAATGCATTTTCATTGATTCCTGTACCATCCGTCCATCCGCCTCCCAGGTTGAGGCCCATGTTTCCGGCTGATGCGGATGCCCAGTTCCAGAAAGTGTGATAGGGCCATACCCCTCTTTGAAAATCCAGGCTTGCGTAAGCACGATCAAAACGAATAGTTCGACCGGCCATTTGTGCAGATCCCGATGCAGGGATGCAATTTTGCTTGGAAGTAAAATCGAAGTGTTCGTCATCCCAGGGTATCACGGCATTGAGGCTTTCATAGCCTGACGGATATTCCATTTTTATGTCAGCCGAAACCTTGCCCTGAACAATGATGCGGGTTCCGCCCTCTTCAAAGCGGATGCCAAGCCCCGAATTCCTGAAATAGCCGTTGTCTTCGATCTTGTCACCAAGAAAACAGCCGAAACCCAGGGGATGGGTTGCTATACGTTCATGGCATTGCCCTGAGTCCAGATCGACAAGGCAGGAGAAGGCTTGAGCGATATAATCCATATGGACGATTGCGGCAGTGAAGATAATGCTGCCCTGATGGAATGCCCAGTGGTTCCATTTTTTTTTTCTTAAGGTATGGCCCTCGATGCTGCAGTCTATGGCAGGTGTGACAGACCAGCCTCTTGCCGCCGGATTCAGACGCCCGTTGATGCTAAGGGGTATATGTGATGTTGCCATGATTTTCCTTTCCGCCACCATGATCGGGGCTTGCGGTACAATTAATTTATCCAAACACCGTGTAGATCTTCTTCTGCCAATTTCCATTGTATAGCATTAATCAGATAATTTTCGGCAACAGGATTTCCAAGTATGTTGGAAATTGATCTACTTGACACTTGTACCACATGATAAGTTAGAATTCTGTCTTTTTTTGATGATTATGGTTTGAAAGGTTGTATGTACTTGCAGGGTGAGAAAAACAACTATGACCACAGGGAAGATAAAGGCAATACTGAGAAGGCATATATGCTGGATTGCGAGAAGCAGAAGCGCCCCGAATCCGTGGCTTTCATCGACTCCGTATAAAATATTTGCCGGTTTTCGAGCCACAAAGATGTCCTATTGACAGGATAATATAATAATATTACCTAAAGTATAGACATATTTTACTGTTATATGCAAGAATCTCTTATTGGCCAGCGGGTGATACCCAGTTGGCCATTCGAACGGTTTCCTTCTCCCAGCTCCTGCTATTGCGCATCTCTAGGAAGTGGGTGAACAATCGATCCATGGTTTGGAAAATCGTTTCAATGAGGTAGATTCTCTCAAGCAGTTTGCCACCATTGTCCTGATCTTCTTCTTCAGGATCGTATTTTACAGGAAGCTTTATACTCTGGAATTGGAATGCGTCGGCTTTGAGAGTGAATTCCCATTCTTCCGAATCATGGGCAAGACGGATCCTGGCTTCCCGCACTTTTTTCCCTTGTCTCAGGGCCTCCATCCCTTCTTTAAGGTCAGAGTGGTGGCCTTGGCAGATCACGGATTCTGCGTATTCCCCTTCGCCGGCAACAAGGACAAGCCGTCTGAGGAAATTCAGCCCGACATCACCGATCTCAGGAACGAGAATCGTTCCGCTTCGCTCTGCGCTCTTGAACCACAGCCACGTGAGGAATTCCCTGCCGATCGGGGTGACACCAACAGGCTCTTTCTCAGGATTGATGACATGATTTTTTTGTATGCCTTTATCGGTCCATGGGGTATACGGCAACAGATTCAACTCGAAACAATCACGGAAGAAGGCTTGAAATTCCTGGATTTGCTTGTCCACCAGCGAGGTGAAGATGATGTTGCCTGTAGACATGGACCAGCAAATTTCATGGATGGTCGGAATGGGGGAGGCGTTTTCCATCAATTCTCCACGAACGGCTTCCCGAAGCGATTCCCTCTGATTTTTTGTGAGTTTCCTGCCTTTATTTTTTTCCACAAGTTTCTGCTCCTCGGCAAGAAGCCTGATTTTCATCAGGGCCGGCGGAACAATCCTGCGGTCTGTCCTGAAACTCATTACAAGGTAGTCTCCCAGCATGTAAGTTGTCTTCTCAAACTTCGTATCCAGGACATTATCCATACTGGTCCAGCCCATAATTCTCTCTTCATTGACCGGGAAGAAATCCTTGAAAACAAATTTACGAATTTGCCGATCGATGAATTCAAGGGATGGTACGGGATGGGTTCCATCAATCCGGAACCGCGTGCAGGTCAAATTTCCTTTTTGGATTCCCATTAAAGCAGTCTCCCTGTCAACCCCGATGGGTTGCGAACCTCGTAAAAACGGGTTGCCCTCCTTAACAGAAA
>JBEKJA010000092.1:0-8745 GCA_050011475.1 Syntrophales bacterium | reverse complement strand
AAGGTCCTGGCCTGATAGCCCTGCTCCATCATATCCACGACCACTTCCCTGGTCAACTCGGCCAGGGATTTCGCTATCATCTGCCAATCTTTGATATCTACCTGAAATGTTGTTTCCCGGCTGATGGATTTTGGTTCCCAATGTGTCACCAGCAAGCTATCATCAATACCTCTCGCAGCATCATATAAGTATTGGCCATAGGACTGTCCAAACCGTTCCACAAGTTCATCCGTTGAAAGAGCGGCAATCTGCCCGATGGTTTCAATATCCATATCTTTCAGATATGCTTCAGTTTTTTGGCCGATACCATATAACTTACGGGTAGATAGGGGCCATAGGAAGTTTTCGATATCCCCTTTATCTATAATGGTAAGACCATTTGGTTTATTCATATCAGAGGCAATTTTTGCCAGCAATTTATTCGGGGCAATTCCAATAGAGCAGGTCAATCCGGTCTTCACCCGGATTTCATCCTTGATTTTCCTGGCAATCTGCTCATTGGAATCGACAACATCTGACACATCGAGGAAGGCTTCATCAATACCGACATCCTCCATGGTTTCACTGACCAATCGAAGAGCGGATTTAACCTTTAATGAAATAGCGGAATAGGCATCATAGTCGACAGGCAGAAATATCCCCATGGGACATAGTTTCCTGGCAGTTTTAAGCGGCATGGCGGAATGGACGCCATATTTTCTAGCCTCGTAGTTTGCAGTAGATACGACACCCCGTTTTGTTGGATCACCACTGCCTCCGACAATCACCGGCTTACCCTTCAAACCCGGGCGTCGATCTTCCTCCACAGCAGCAAAAAAGGCATCCATATCGATATGAAGTATCCGTCTTTTCATCATTTGAGCCAATATTCGACTGAGTTACAGTTATGTCTACATCAATCGAGGGGAAACGACAAGGCGAGATGCCGATTAGTTTCCATATCGGACACTAATTATGATTGATGCAGCGCAATAATATTTCCAAAGTGAAAGATGAATGTTTTAATATAATTTACGTAAGTCTTTATTATAGATATATTTTATAAAAATCCAGCGCCGGTTAATGGTAGAAATAGATTTTGTTGCTATGCAACATTTTTGCTTGACAAAGCTAAGATCCACCATTATTTTAGAAACAAAAATGAGGAGGACTTGAAAAATGGAACATACAGAAATATCAAAACAGCTAAGCGGCCTTTACCACATTACATTAGAGAACAGTCTCAATACACTGAACGCTTTTCAGGACTATACTGAGAAAGTGGTTAATATTTCTCTTGAACAATCACCCTGGATCCCCGAGGAAAGCAGGAAATTCATTTTATCTTGGGTTAAGGCATACAGAAAGGGATATGACGATTTTAAAGTTGCCGCAACCGAGCAGTATAAACATGTGGATTCTCTGTTGAGTATGGGGAATATGGCAGAATCGATTGTAAGTGGCGGGAGAACGAAAAAGTAATCGGCTGAATAGCCTAAAATTGTCAATAACTGAGATAAAGAAGGGGGTTTTCATTGGAAGTTCCCTTCTTTATTTTTTTTGATCCTAGATTTCGGAAACCTTGCCGATTCGCACTATGGGTTTGATGGTTAATCCACGTCTGGAATCAGCGATAGCGCGATTAATCTGCCGGAAATCGTAGAATTTAACAAGACGATCATAAGGGAAAAGTCCCGACTGATAAAGTGAGATAAGTTTAGGGATAAAAAACTGTGGTATGGCGTCACCCTGAATGATACTCAGGGCTTTACGCCCCCGTGGGATTCTTTCGGGAACGTCCGCACCAGTCAGGTAAGCCGCTGTACCTTGTAGATTGAGCACTTCAACCGCCAGTTGGTGCAAGGTCCCGTCACCGGTCATTTCCATCACATAATCAACCCCTCCACCTGTGATATCTGCAATACGGGATGCAACATCCTGATGACGATTGTCTATTACATGGGTTGCGCCCAACTCCATCGCAAGACGAAGCCGTGCAGGGACAATGTCTACACCTATGATGGGCCTTGCGCCCACGATCCGTGCCGCCATGATGGCAGCAAAACCGACTGCCCCTGTGCCAAAAACAGCAACACTGGAACCGGCCCGAACATTGAGTGAATTCATAACGGTTCCGGCGCCGGTTTGCAGGCCACAACCCAGCGGAGAAAGCAGATCCAAAGGCAATTTCTTTGAGACTTTCACGAGATTACGTTCGGTCGCCAGGGCGTGGGTAGCAAAGGATGACTGGCCAAAAAAATGTCCGCTTACGCCGCTGCGCTGCAGTGCATTGCTGCCATCCAAACGCTGGAAGCCGAAGTTCGCCTCGCAGAAAAACCGGCAGGAGGTCGGATGCCCGCTGATGCATGGGCGGCATCGGCCACAAGACTGGTAGGAAAGCACGACATGATCACCCCTTTTGACTCCCTTCACTACCTTTCCCACACGCTCCACGGTGCCGGATCCTTCATGACCCAGTATGGCCGGCTGGTCTGCATCATCCCATGAATCGCAGATACCGATATCCGTATGGCATATACCGGTGGCGATGATACGCACCAGTACTTCATCATCCCGCGGACCTTCCATCTCCAGGGACTCGATTTTCAGGGGAGCGCCCCTCCTGCGAAGCACCGCCGCTTGAATTTTCTCCACATGCATTTCAGGAATACGCATTGTTTTCAAGCCAATGAGGATAAGCGAAACCGCCTCAGCCGAAGCGAATTGCTTATCACGGATACGGAACTAAAGCTCATGGCCGCTGCAGCTATGATCGGATTTAAGAGCAAGCCGAAAAGTGGGAATAATACTCCTGCCGCGATGGGCACGCCAATGGCATTGTATACAAAGGCGAAAAAAATATTTTGCTTGATATTGCGAATTGTCACTGCGCTGAGAAGCCTGGCAATGACAATGCCGCGAAGATCGCCACGGACAAGGGTCACGCCGGCACTTTCCATTGCCACATCAGTGCCTGTTCCCATGGCTATTCCAACATGGGCTTGGGCCAGAGACGGTGCATCGTTAATTCCGTCCCCTGCCATTGCAACCATCTTTCCCTTCTCTTGGAGGCGCTTCACAGCCATGGCCTTTTCCTCGGGCAGCACCTCCGCAAAGACCTCGTCAATGCCGAGTTTCTTCGCTACCGATTCGGCCGTGACCCGACTATCACCGGTAAGCATGACTATATGAATTCCCTCTTTGTGGAGCCGATTGATCGCCGCCGGTGTTGTTTCCTTAATCGGATCGGAAACACTGAGAAGCCCAGCAGTCTTACCTTCCACAGTAATAAACATGACTGTCTGTCCTTCGTCTCTCAATTTTTCAGCAGGACCCGTCAGATTGCCAGGATCTATACCATAGTCGTCCAGCAGGCTTTGGCTTCCCAGAAGCACAAGCTTTCCATCTATATGTCCCACAACTCCTTTGCCGGTGTGGGATTCAAATTCCCGGACGTCCCCTGTGACCACCCCTTTTTCGAGTGCACCGTTCACAATGGCTGAAGCCAAAGGATGTTCGCTGCCCTTTTCAAGGCTTCCGGCGTAGTACAGGATTTCCTGATCGTTCCAACCTTCGGCATGAACCAACGCCGTCAATTTTGGTTTCCCCTCCGTCAGTGTCCCGGTTTTGTCAATAACCAGGGTGTCCACTTTCCTGAGCGTTTCGAGGGCTTCTGCATTCTTGAACAGAACACCCAGGGTTGCACCCTTACCCATGGCCACCATGATCGCCATAGGTGTTGCCAGCCCAAGGGCGCAAGGACATGCGATGATCAACACCGACACAGAAGCGACGATGGCATAGGCTATACGGGGTTCGGGTCCCAGCCACATCCATAGGACGAAGCTAATCACCGAAGCGGCAATGACTGCTGGAACAAAATAGCCGGAAACCACGTCCGCAAGTTTCTGGATAGGTGCACGGCTGCGCTGAGCCTCGACCACCATTTGTATAATCCGGGAAAGAAGGGTTTCGGATCCAACCTTTTCAGCCTTCATAATCAGGGTGCCCGTTCCGTTAATGGTGGCTCCGACAACACGATGGCCCGGCAGTTTTGCCACCGGCATCGGTTCGCCCGTAATCATCGATTCATCCACGTTGCTTGTTCCTTCAAGGATAATTCCATCCACCGGTATTTTTTCGCCCGGACGCACACGAATGCTATCCCCCGACTGGATTAGATCGAGAGCAATATCTTCTTCGAACCCGTCTTGTCTGACGCGTCTGGCGGTCTGCGGAGCCAATCCGAGAAGTGCTCTGATTGCTGCACCGGTCCTACTACGCGCTTTCAGCTCCAAAACCTGTCCGAGAAGCACGAGTGTTACAATGACTGCCGCGGCTTCGAAATATACGGCGATCGTGCCCCCGGGTTCACGGAATGACGCAGGGAACACGTTTGGGAAAAGTATTGCGATCAGACTGTAAATATAGGCAACAGCGACCCCAAGACCAATAAGGCTAAACATGTTCAAACTCCTGTTTATTAACGATTGCCAGGCACGAACAAAAAAAATCCACCCTGCCCAAATAACGACCGGCGTCGCAAGAATGAACTGCAGCCAGCTATAGAGCCTTGCATGGGCTAATGCGTCAAGCAATTGCCCCGGGAGAAGATCACGCATGCCGATGACCACCACCGGAATTGAGAGTGCCACGCTAACCCAAAATCTTTTCTTCATGAATTCATATTCGGTATTCTCTTCACCTTCAGAGACAGTCGGGACAACAGGCTCAAGCGCCATGCCGCAAATGGGACAGCTGCCCGGCTTATCCTGTATGACTTCAGGGTGCATGGGACACGTCCATTGCGTATGTGCAGTTGGAATTTTTGATATCACCTGTTCGGAGGAGTGCGTTCCACACTTTGGACATGATTCCTGGCTATCCTGCCGATGCTCCTGATGCGTCGGGAAAATCGCTGTCAAAGGCGTTTTATCCGCATGGGTTCCATGGAACATATACTTTTCCGGATCCTGGCGAAATTTTTCCAGACACATCCTGCTGCAAAAATAATATGCTTTGCGTTCGTATTCATATCGTATGAACGCTTTTTCATCATCCGTGCTCATTCCACAAACAGGATCTTTGTAAATATGATCGCGGCCGACATCGCGATGATGGTCCATGGTCTTCTCCTTACGGAATCATTTTCATTTTGAAATCTGACAACTGGATTGATTATACTACAGATCAAGACGAAAGTACTCGGAAAATACTGAGATTATCCCTTACTATCTATATTGTAAACTGACAATAATTCTTTCCAGTCTTGTTAGGCCTATTGGAATTTTAGAATAGCCATTGTTGTCAATATTGACCTGACTTTGATTGGCATCCCTGCTAAAATTTCATAATCATTAATAATAGCAGGGTTATTATTAAATGTAAGCGCTCATCGGACAAACACTGATGGGGTGCTCAGCAGTCGTCTGATTCAAATCTTATCGCACCTATCATGGAAAATTCAGATGCATGCCGATTGTTGGAAGCATCGGTCTGCGTTAGGGTGGCGCCAAACAGTGAAACATAAAAAGGTAGTTGCCAGACAGAAGGAAAGGAGGTAAGCCATGAATCCGAAAAATAAAAAAAACAAGGAGACTGAGGGCGGGACGAATCAATCGGCACAGAAAATGGGCGGTTTATGGGTGGATCCCATGTGTTTCCCCTCATTGAACTACGTTCAGGAGGAGTCCATCAATAATGATACGGCAATGGTGAAAAGAACAGGAATGACAGCTAACCAACCTGCTTTTAAAAAAGGGACGGCCATAAAAAATCTCCGCTGCCATGTCTGCTGGAAAAATCAGGCTGTAACGGTTTGTGATCATTGTGGAAAAGAGTTGTGCAAGGATTGCCAGAAGCTGGAGATTTGGAGCACGGGCGCAGAAGATCTGAGTGCAAAATATTTCTGCCCGGAATGCAAAGATAACCCTGATGTCAATCCATGGGGAGCACGACCCGAAGAGTCCATCCCTGAAGATGATCATGACCCGATTACGAGGGATATGCCTATCCCCATTGTCAAAACAGTAAATGGGCTTATTTAAGATGTGCGGTTGGGCAACCTGCAGTGGTTCGGGTTAAAAGATATACCGGAATAGACCCCATAAGGTGTCCGGTATCCTAAGGTCCCATGAGAATCTTATCTGTGTCGTAGAAATGGCTGATGACGGTATATAAACTGCTAATGGAGGTTAGAAAATGGGTAAGTTACTGTGGACTCCTTCTGAAGAAAGGATAAAAATGTTTAATATGTACCGTTTTATGAATTACGTCAATGAACGTTTCGGGAAGAAGTTTGTGAACTACCCTGATCTCTACCAGTGGTCGGTGGACAGCATTCCCGACTTCTGGGCGGCATGGTGGGATTACGCCGACATCAAGTTCTCGAAAAAGTACGACAACGTTGTGGATGATCCTTACAAACTGCCGGGCGCAAAATGGTTTCCTGGCGCGAAACTGAACTTTGCCGAGAACCTGCTCCGTTTTCGGGATGATAAGGTGGCTCTCATTTTCAAGGGCGAAGACCATCCCACGACGAAGATGACCTACGCTGAGCTTTACAAGGAAGTGGCCAGGGTGGCCAAAGCCCTGAAGGCCAGCGGCGTGAAGGAAGGTGACCGTGTGGTGGGCTTCATGCCGAACATGCCCCAGACGATCATCGCCATGCTGGCCGCCACGAGCATGGGTGCGGTCTGGTCTTCCTGTTCCCCCGATTTCGGAATCAAGGGCGTCCTGGACCGTTTCAGCCAGATCAAGCCCAAGGTCCTTTTTGTTGCGAACGGCTATTGGTTCAAGGGGAAGAATCTGGACTCCCTGGATCGCATCGCCGAGATCGCAAAGCAACTGGATACGATCGAGAAGGTGGTCATCGTTCCTTACACACAGCAGGATTTCGATATCAGCGGCATCCCCCGGGCTGTCCGCTACGAGGACTTCAAGGCCAAGGAAGACAATCTGACAATCGATTTTGCGCAGCTTCCCTTTGATCATCCCCTCTATATTATGTTTACCTCCGGCACGACCGGATTACCCAAGTGCATGGTTCAGAGTGCGGGTGGCATCCTCGTTCACCATATGAAGGAACTCATCCTGCACACGAACCTGAGCCGGGAAGACACGATCTTCTACTTCACGACCTGCGGCTGGATGATGTGGAACTGGCTGGTCAGCTCGCTTTCCATCGGCGCCCGTCTGCTCCTGTTCGATGGCAATCCCTTCCACCCGGACCCCGGCATCCTCTGGAAGATGGCACAGGAAGAGAAAATCACCGTGTTCGGGACCAGTGCCGGCTACATCGCCGCCCTGATGAACGAAGGCGTAAACCCGGGCAAGGAGTACGATCTGTCCTCCATGAAAGCCCTCCTGTCCACGGGTTCGCCCCTGTCTGAGGAAGGGTTTGAATTCATTTATCGCGAGATCAAAGATGATCTGCAGCTTTCCTCAATCTCCGGTGGTTCGGACATCAACGGCTGCTTCGCTCTGGGCAATCCGATGGGACCGGTTTACTCTGGTGAGTTGCAGTGCCGGGGTTTGGGGATGAAGGTCGAGACCTTCGACCAAAACGGCAAATCGGTCATCAATGAACAGGGCGAACTGGTCTGTACGGCCTCCGAGCCATCCATGCCCATCTACTTCTGGAACGACGCCGACGGTAGCAAGTACCAAGCAGCCTATTTCGACGTCTATCCCGGCGTCTGGCTCCACGGCGATTACGCCCTGATCAACGAGCGGGGCGGGATGGTCATCTACGGCCGATCGGATGCCACCTTGAATCCAGGTGGCGTGCGCATCGGCACCGCCGAGATCTATCGTCAGGTGGAGAGCATGGGAGAGATCGAGGACAGCGTCGTCATCGGCCAGAACTGGAAGAACGACGTCCGCGTTATTCTCTTCGTCAAGATGGTTCCCGGCAAGGAGCTCAACGATGATCTGAAGAAGCGGATCAACACGGCCATTCGGGCCAACGCCTCACCACGGCACGTGCCGGCCAAGATCATCGCCGTTCCCGACATTCCCTATACGCTCAACATGAAGAAAGTGGAGCTGTCGGTCAAGAAGGTGATCGAGGGAAAGGAAGTCCAGAATAAGGACGCCTTGAAGAATCCGGAAATCCTCGATTTCTATGTCAATATTAAGGAACTGAAGGAAGACTAAATATTGGGGTTGCCGGTTTCATGAAGGTGATGCCGGCGATCCCAGAACTTTCCGCTGCCAAGCAGCGGCGGATCCAACGACTTTGCATTGCCTTGCTGGCACACCACATCATGTCTGTTCATGACAGAAAACGCTTTGTGAAGCGGCTGATTTACCACCGGTATGAGATTCCCCTTTAAAAAATAATAGGTTATGAGTTTATCTCATGACCATTAAATTTTCTGGCTCTCCTGTGCATACCGTAGTAAGAGCTTCACGCCATCAGTACCAAAAGAAATTGAAATACAGAAATAGGAAGAAAAAATACATGCGCAAGATTAATATCAGGAATATCGCCATTATCTCCCATGTAGACCATGGAAAAACGACACTTGTGGACGGAATGCTGAAACAGACCGGCACCTTCAATGACCATCAGATTGTTGAAGAACGCGTGATGGATTCGCTTGATCTCGAACGGGAGCGAGGCATTACCATCATGGCCAAGAACACAGCCATCCACTACGGGGAGGTGAAGATCAACATCGTGGACACCCCAGGCCACGCTGATTTCGGTGGGGAGGTTGAGAGGAGCCTTAACATGGTGGACGGAGCGATCCTCCTGGTTGA
>JBEKJA010000091.1:0-8823 GCA_050011475.1 Syntrophales bacterium | reverse complement strand
ATGAACTTGCAAAATCAGAAAAACAAGATTTCAGGAAGTAACACTCAGCAGCGAGATTGCTCTTCAGTCGCAAGGCATTCACCAACAGGTTTATGTCAAGCACGAAAGGGATATCATCCATGACAATTCTATCCATGCCCATGCCCCTCACATCCGCAAGCGTTGTGTTAGCGATAGTAGCCATACTTATATACGGAATTCACCATGGCCTTGAGGTTCTCCGGACGGGAATTGGCCGGTATCTCACACCCGCCGGCCAAGATGAATCCTCCATCTTTGCCCACCTCTTCGATCAGGCGATGGCAATATTCATCTACTTCTTGGGCACTGCCCATCACCAGCCGCGAGGCGGATACGTCACCGAAGAGGCACATGTGGTCCCCGATCTCTTCCTTGGCGCGGAAGATATCGGTCAGGCCGTCCAGCTGTAAGATGCATTTCTTAGCAGGCAGGTGGCGCATGATCTTGAGGTTCTTCTGCCAATTACCGTCGCAATGCAGGATCGGTGTTATTCCGGCATCGACCAGCCGGTTGATGATTATCTCCATACTGGGGAAGGCCAGGTTTTCGAAGTGCCGCGGGGAGATGAAGCTGTTCGATGAACGGTGCAGGTACAATTGTACCCTGGGGACGCCCATGAACACCTTGGCCGCGAGGATCGAAAACGCCGCATACCCGGACGCGAGCTTGGTAGCCGCCATCCCGATTTTATCAGGTATAGTGAAGAGGTCTTTGGAGAAGTTGATGACATTTCGGCCCTGGGAAAAGGTATCGAACGGCATTTCAGATTCAAAACCGATTTGCACCGCCAAACCCTGCTTCTCCCACCACTTGAAGTCGCGTTGCCAAAACATAAACTGGTGCAGCAGGTCGGTAATCAGGGTCAGCGTTAAGTGCGGAAGACCATACCCTTGCGCGTCCAGGCTGAAACGGGGAAGCATCTTCAAGCGGAAGAGGAAGTCACCCCATAGTGTCGAGCCCCACGACGTATCGTTCAGGATCTCGTCATAGTCCTCCGGATGCATGTACTCGATTTCCTGTGTCTGTACGACATCATCGATGGGTAGATCCACTCCGGGCCAAAGCGAACGCATCATCATCACGAAGGTATACATCAGGCGTGAGTATGGATTGATATTGTAGTAAATATCCCAAGGTCCGAGTTCCGCATAGACCTTGTGCATAACCTGCATGTACGTCTCGGGATTTCTCAGGTATTCACCCATGCTCGTGCCGGTATGGTAGGGTGCGTAATAGTAAATCATCATGGAAAGCGGCACGCGATCTGGTTTTTCACACCGGATAACCTTTTCAAGTCGCTCGTTGGCGGTCATCCAATCTGTATCATAGAGCTTCTTTTTTGCGTGCATACGGTCCTCTTTCAGCGTATGTATTTCGATACCACTGGAAATGATCCCATCCGTTCCAAGGGTCTAGATACCAGCAAACGATTGAATAATGCGAATGCCTTCATAGGCATCCCAGGTCTGCGCATCGGCCCCGATTTTTTCCGCCAGGTCTTTGGAGGTTCCCCCGCCGCCGATCACCACCTTGACGCCTTCGCGCAAGCCATTTTCTTTGAGCAGTTCGATGACCTGGGCCATGTAGGGATAGGTGGTAGTGATCAAGGCCGACATGCCGAGGATTGATGCCCCGGTGGCTTTCACCTTGTCGATGAAACGTTCCGGGGAGACGTCTTCCCCCAGGTTGTGGACGGTAAAACCGGCTGCTTCAGCCAGGAGACAGAAAATATCCTTTCCCAGGGCGTGGATATCTCCCTTAGGGGTCCCGACGACGATCGTTCCCAAATGTCTTTGCTCATCGCCGAGTTTGAAGTACGGTTTGATCATGGAGCTCACCTGCTTGAATATTTCCCCAGCCATAACCAGTTCAGGCAGGAAATAGTCGCCGGCTTCAAACTTCTTTCCGACCTCCTCCATGCACTGCTGGCAGGCAAGCAAGAAATACTGGGGTGCATATCCTGCCTTGAGCAGCCGATCCGTTTCCTTGGCGATCGTATCCAGTTGGAATGAAAAAAACATCTCCCGAAAACTGCCAAATACCTCTTTGTCACTCATCATTACCGCTCCGCCTCTTTGATTCAAGATTTTGATGTTGCTATCCAGATATCCTTAACCAGAAAAAACTTCTCCCTGGCGATGGAAAAAATCTGGTCACTGCTGGAATAAATTTCCTCAGCATCAAAGATTAACTTCAGAAATCTCGCCATGCGATCAAGATTGCGAACAATAAATGTAATGTGGCTTAGTCCTTCTATCATGTTTGTCACGGGATGAGTATAAGGACATCCCTGTACTGATTTTTAACGGCCTCCGCCCCGAAGGGCATGGCAATATATTTTCCATTCAGCCATGTAGGGATAGCGTCATCGTAATGCACGCTCGACGGGTTATCCGACTGGCCTGAATTATTCATGGCAACCATGGGTTCATCGAGGCTGAAATCCACAATGATACGCATGGCGGGGATCAGCCACGTATCAAAATCTTCACCCATATGATAGGCGGATACATTCAGAGTGGTGACATCGCCCGGCGCCGGGTATGGCCCCCGGTTGAAATATGATCGGAGGGACCACAAGGCGAACCGCTCGATTGCAGCTATATGGGGAGCAAGCTTTGTGGCCTCTATCTCCCACATATAGGTATGGAGATCGCCCCACCGCCAGCAGGTCTGGTCTTTGCCAAGCATCGATTCCAGCATACCATAAGCATCCCTGAATGAGCGTGCGATGATTTGCGCTTTAGTTTCTTCCTCCGGGGTCCTGATATCATCCCAGAAAGGACTTTCGTTGCCCCTCACCAGGACATGATCAATGGTTGCATTGTAGTTCAAGTTGTTGATGGTAACAAATGCCCGCCAGGTCTGTGAATCTTCTGGCCCCAATTCATCAAGAAAAATATTACGGGTGGCGCTGTGCAGCAGTGCTCCTATGATGCATGCATCATGTGAGTCCACTGTCATGCGTCCATCAAATCGGGAGAGCATCTCGATGGCAAGTTTTGTTTTCTTTTTTGCACACTCGTCTTTCCAGCTATTAATTTCCTGTTTGATTCCCTCATAAAGCGAACCTTGAAGGAGAACCCGCTGCAGCTTGGGTACCAGTAAAGAGTATGTGTCCAACTGCATATCCATGCTTGTCTGCAAAGTATGGGCTCTGGTGGAGCTTGCCATCTGTGATATGCGCTCACTGCGCTCCGGCCAGAACCATGATGAGGACAGGATATACGGATAGTCCTTCGATATGGTCCGATGATTGGCGGTTCCGATGAATCCCCCGGGTGGATTCTTCGCCCATGGAAGATCCGCTTTGTCTATGTATCCCTTCCAGTCATACTCCCCCGTCCATCCAGGTGAAGGCATGAGACCGCGACCCTTTGCACGGACAGGGTAATTGCCGGTTACCTGCCATGCAATGTTATCCTTATCAGCGAAGATTATATTTAATGCAAATGTCTTTACTTGCTTTATAACGGGCATCGCCTTATCTACAGAGTTAGCAAAATTCAAGTTGAAGAACGCATCCAGCGTCTGGTCGTCCTCGATGTTTGCAGCCCAGCTCAGAGCAATACCGTAAGGCAGATCAACAGATGGAGATTGGATGAGGCTTAGGGGATCTTTTTTGAGGGAATCATTGAGCAAAGGCCCGTGAAGTGTCTCAAGGATAGTGATTGGTCTTGGTTTGCCGCCTTTGACTGTTATCGTTTCATTTCTCTGGCTTACCGGACGCCATTGGCCTTTGTAAAGATAATGGATAACGCCACCAATATCCTTAAGTTGTTCAAGGAAGACATCCTGATTGTCAGCCATAACCATCGTCATCCCCCAGGCAATGTGGCGGTTATATCCAGCGATGATCATGGGTAATCCTGCAATGCCAACACCCGCGGCTTCATACATCCCGCATTTTACATGCATCATGTTCCACATAGATGGCATGCTGAGATACAAATGGGTATCGTTTGCAAGGATACTGGCTCCTCGGGCTGTTCGTTCTTTGGAAATAACCAAGTTGTTGGAAGCAGCTATGCCATCCAGCTTTAAAGCAGCCAGGAGATGCTGTGCCTTGGTTAACCTGGAGTTTGCCGTATCGACTTTCTTTAAATCTATTTCTTTGAGCTTGGCCGCTTCATCGAATGCAATAGGCTCGTCGGGATAAATGGGCAGCAGCCACACAGCATTCTCAAAGCCAATGCGCTGTGCTATGGAAAGGATACCGACCTCTTCGTGCAGATTGAAGGACAATGCGAGATTTACGAGTTCAAAAATCGATATGGAATCGATCGGATTCCATTTGTCGGGATGGTAGTTGGACAAAGCAATACCTGGAGGTAGCCTGTCTTTGTGCTGCTCCATGTAAGCATTCACACCATCGCAGTAACGTTCGAGCAGCAGCCGCTTTTCCTGGCTCAAGTTTTTCAAGAGTTTCTCGGCAACTCGTGGGACCCCGATGGTACGGATATATATGTCAAGGTCAACCACAGCTGGTCCGACCATTTCTGCAAGCCTTCCCTGCGATAGAAGCTTAAAGCCCATCATCTGGTTCAGCCTGTCTGAGGCATTGATATAGCCCATGGCACGGGCCAAATCCTCCATGTTTCTGGCCTCAACAAAGGGAATTCCCATGGCATCTCTGCCGATGGTAACCGGTGCGGAAAGAATGGGCAGCCTGATCGTGCCGCTGACTGGATCCAGAGTGTTTTGGAAATGTTTGTAGGCGATCTTCGAACAGCCTGTGTTAATCAAACATGCCAGAAGAATTAAAGGCACAAAGTATATCGTGATGCAGCCCTTGCCCCTCCCGCATCTCTGGAAGTTTTTGGAAGTCTTCATTTGTTCGATCCCTCCTTCATTGCAAGCGGCTAGCTGTCCCACTTTGTTTTATCAGTTCATTGCTTTGTTTCTTCTCAGATCCTTATAGGAATCCATCGACACCTCGAAAGCCTCTGCCTGTGCAAGCATACTCTCAGGATTGAACAACCGAATGTCCACGATATTTAAATAACAAAACCCCGCTTTCTTTCGATTACGGGGTTCAGTAATCGGTTCATAAAACCCTCATATGGGGTTGTTAGGGGCGGGGATTTTTATTTAGATACCATACACATGGCATCTTTAATATAACGATTCCCATTAGAAATCTACTATAAAAAGAGAATTTATTATCTAAATGACTTCAAGAAGGAGTCCGTGGATTCCGCCCTCTAAATATTTTTGTTTCCTCCAAGAAGTTGTTTCGTTCTCCTACAAAGCGTGTATTTTAATTTAAGGTATAAGCGAAGCTTACTGTCTGGGGACCGTATGATTTTCTTTCCTTCGTCTTGTTTCTTTACATATTTCTGACGGTCCGAAAATCATCCTCTGAGAAAACAGCATGAGGAATGGTTCGCAGCGGCCGGGGCTTCACAGCTTCTGTTCAGCTGTCAGAAATTTAACTGTAACATGCTTACCCTTATGAAACTGAATCAGTGCGCCTCCCTCTGTGTTTCCCATGGCGCAGTTAACCACTGTCGTGCGGCCGATAGCCGCTCTACCTGGATTCTCGTGAATATGCCCACAGATGACTAGACTCGGCTGACATTCGAGGATCACATCCCTTAATGGGCGGCAACCGGCATGAAAACGGTGCATAACCCGGTCAAGTGTCCCCAGGGGAGGGGGATGTGCAATCAGAACCGTCTCTTTCCCCAGCAAAGCCCGAAGAGAATGAAATGCCGTTCAACGTTGTTTTCTCCAAATGAAGCAGCCGAAAATTCGGATTCCCGGACATCCTTTTATCTAGACCTCTCGGGTCGGTGTTGCCCCTGACAGTGATTACCGGCAGATCCCTGGCATGCAGCCAATCAAAAAAAGAATCCGGTCTCCCGTATCGGCTCATGTCTCCTGCGATAACCAGGGCATCAGGACGGCAGCGGTCCAGATATTCCTCAATGAGGAATAATCTCGATAATCTACCATGAATGTCTGCTACGGCGAGGATCTTCATGATGTTCCCGTTGTTTTTTATTTACCTGTTGTCCATCCGGAAGCCTGTCGTGTCTCATCCGTAAAATCAAAATGCCTTGTTTGTATGGGGTCTCCGGATGGACACTAACTTAAAATCTGGACCGCTTTTCGGGGGGGTAGGTCACCCAGGTACAGCCCCTGTGATTACAGCCGTTTTCGGATATGATGCTATCAAGGCCTTCAGATCCTTTTCCTTACAAGTGATTCATTCAATCATTGACGCCACAACCATGTCGGACAGGCGCTGATGCCGCATGAAGCTATTCCCTTCCTCCATAAGTCCAGCGGAAAGGAAAACATAGGTAAGGTCTTTTTCGGGATCGACCCAGAACATGGTTGATCCTGCACCTAAACCGGCATATGTCCATGGCGAGGTATTTAATCCCAATGGAGTAGGAAACATTCCTTCACCCCTTAGGAAAAAGGTAAGACCGAGATATGCGGGAATCTCTGGCCATCCGTACATCTCCCGTAAATGATCCATCAGGTGATTCGGGAGGTCACCGGTGTGATTTGTCGTCGCGAGCTCGATGGTTCCTGGGCTCAGCAGGCGTTTCCCGTTGAGCTCACCACCCTGCCGCAGCATTTCGGTGAAAAGAAATATATCATAGGCAGTCGAGACGACTCCGCCGGATGTAAACTCGGAATCCTCAGCAATAATGTAATTCATCGACTCGATCAGGAAAGGGTCAAAGATACCTGGAGTCAGGTCGCGGACAACGACGGGAACAATTTTACTCTTCATTGTGTCAGGCAATCCTAAAGCGGTATCATTCATACCCAGCGGCTCAACAACGTCTTCTTTCAGGATGGTACGGAAAGGCCGTTTCTTTTCGTCAAGCCTCTGTACCATGGCAGCGACTAAGGCAAGAGAAGTGACAGGATTGTAGGTGACAATTGTCCCTGGCATGTAAAGAAGCCGTTCAAGACAGAATGCTTTGACAACTTCTTCGATATTTCCCACCTTGTCTATGGGCAGAGTAAAGGGAATTTCCGTATTCAATCCGCTCATATGTGTGAGAATATGCAAGACAGTAATGTTCTGCTTACCCTTGGTTCCAAACTCAGGAATGATGTTTTTGATCGGTGTTGTCAGGGTGAATTTTCCCTCTTCAATCGCCATCAGGATCCGAACGGCTGTCATTTGCTTGGTCAGCGACATGATAAAGAAGAGATCATCCTTTTTGGCTTTGCGCTTATTCGTCAGGTCGGTATGACCGACTGCTTCGAATATGGCAATTTCTCCATGTCGGGCAACAATGAAGACAGCACCATCATAGAGACCTTTTGAAGTATCTTCCTCGATCACCTTCTTGAGTTTCTGTAAACGATCCGGATGGAGCCCCAGTTTCTTTGCATCGCCGATGTCTGTTGTCCCTATTTTCCCCTCAACCATAATAACCCCTCCTTTTCTTATAATGTTGAGATGGTAACGCTCTATTTTGCCTTAAAATGAGATTATTTGAATGCATTACTGGCGCTGATATTTTGACTTACCCCGGGTACTTGTATCACATATTAAGTTAAGGTTCTGCAATTTTGACTATTATGGATCGAAATCTTTCATAAACAGGTAAAATGAGAAAAACAACATTACAGGAAGTAACAAATAAAACTTTAGTGGATCAATTTTTCAAATTTGGTTTATGCGGAAAATAATCGGCTTCTCCTACTAATCTTCACATACACTTTATAATAAAAGGTAAGATTATAGATAGAAAGTGAGTATCATTTCGGTGCTATAAGATCAGATAAATGCGCCCCTCCGGGACTCAAGATTATTGAGTACTGTAAGGATCGAGATAAACTCTCTCAAAAAATCCGGTTTCTCTTGAAAAATGGATTACAAAATCAGTCTATACCCAAAATAATATTTGAAGCCTTTATAATTGCATAAACATTCTTGCCCTTTTTCAGTGCCAAGGTCTCAGCGGAAATATTGGTGATAATAGATACAAGTTCTGATCCATCGGGTAAGGCAACAATTACCTCAGCGTTGACCGCCCCTTTAGAGATACTTTTCACCTTGCCCTTCAGTATGTTCCTTGCACTCAGTTTCATTGTCATATACCTCCTTTTGAGGGTTTCTATACTAAAGACTAAAAGTAACATAACATAGTGTCTATGGAAATAGTATAGGTTGTTCAGAATTTATACTTATGTAATTGTAATGGACCGATTTCTATAATGGAGTAATTAGGATTACCACTCGAAATCTTGCATTAATTAAATTTGAATATCTGAATGCCTTCAAAAATAACCCTCACCCTTGCAGAAATCCGTCACTCAATGATTACAGTCAATAAGGATTAGCATTTGAAAGGGAGTATGTCCTCCCAAATTGGTGGTTACTTTGTTACAGGAAGCACTCTGGATATCAAGGGATCAACCGTAATACCCATAGACTTGGTCAGTAGTGGCGAGTTTACGGGATTTTACCTTAACTATTTAGAATTACAAGGTAATATAACCTATGCAAATCTGATAAGTAGTATATTTGGTGGCAATATTACCTCGGCGACCGGGTCCATCACCGGATCAGCTGTCCCGATTCCTGCTGCTTTCTGGCTGTTAGGCTCGGGCCTTGTTGGGCTTGTTGGTGTTAGAAGAAGATTTAAGAACTAACCCGGTCAGATGGGCGGGTTTTATTTACCACAGTATTTACCGTGGTAGGGGCAGAGTTATAAACGGCTCTGCCTTTTCTTATGTGGCCACCTGTCAAGTACAAAGTCAATTGTTATCCCTTTTTTTGATATTATTCCCCTCTGAGTTCCTCCGTAAACCTTTTCTTATTCG
>JBEKJA010000090.1:0-8841 GCA_050011475.1 Syntrophales bacterium | reverse complement strand
CCATTTGCCTGTCGACAGCTTCAACGGCCTTAAGGACAGCCTGCTCGTTTTCGATATGACCGACGACATCGACGTTGCAGAAATTTGCGAAAATGAAGCGTATCTCCTGATCGGCAATACGATGAAGGACCGCTTCGCAGACGGCGTTTATGGACATCTCCGGTGCCTCATCGAAAAGTGCCACATCCTTACGAGTGGGAACGATGACGTACTCTTCTCCAGGGAAAGACTCTTCCCGTTTTCCGTTTAGGAAATATCCTACATGGACAGCCTTCTCTGTTTCAGAAATTTTGACCTGCCTGATTCCATTGCAGGAAAGAACCTGGCTCATGGTATCTTCCACAATACCTTCAGGAGGAAATGCAACCAAGACCGGGAGGCTCCGCTGATACTCTATCATGGTGGCAAATTCAAGGTCCATTTCCGGCTTGATGGAGAAAGCCTGGAAACCTGCTTGTGTGAAACTCTGCGTCAGTTCGATTTCACGTTCTCCGCGGAGGTTATAAAAGATGACGCCGTCACCGGGCTGAATTCGTCCAACCGGCTGTCCCCCGGTATCAACGAGTACAAGAGGTTCTAGGGTCTCATCTTCCTGTCCGGACTGGTAAGCCCGGCGCACGGCTTCCGACATGATTCGGCTCACAGGGACGCTCCGTTTCATTTTTGATGGTAAAACGTAGCAGACTCAATGCTGCAATGCAAGCGTAAGAGGGGAAGATCTTGTCGTGTGCATTATCGAGGTGTAGGGGGCTTTGGTGTCAGTCGGCCCGACCGCTCAGTTGCCCGCAAGCGGCGAGGATATCGGCGCCGCGGCTTGTTCTGAGAACAGTCGTGTAATGATGATTGAGCAATATCTGCTGAAAGGCCCTTACCGTCTCCGGATCGGGTGTGTGAAACGGGGAGCCTGGATATTCATTGAACGCTATGAGGTTAAGTTTGCAGCGGAGGCTCCTCAGCAGCCGTGCCAGTTTCTCCGCATCCTTTGGTGAATCATTGACACCCGCCATCAGGATATATTCAAAGGTCAGCATGCGGCGTCCTGGCATCGGGTAGTCCCTACAGGCTTTCAACAGGGTGTCCAGGGGATATTTGCGGTTAATGGGCATGATCTCGCTGCGCCGCTCATCATCGGGTGCATTCAAAGAAATGGCAAGATTAACGCAGATATCTTCACCCAGTCGCTTGATCATGGGTGCAAGCCCGCAGGTTGATACGGTGATTTTACGGTTGGAAAATCCCATGCCATGATCGGATGTGAGCATTCGGATGGCTTTGACCGTGTTGTCATAGTTGGCGAGCGGTTCCCCCATCCCCATAAGGACAATGTTTTTGATATCCGGCCCATCGGGGGTTCGGAACCTCAATTCCGTCATCTGGCCTATAATTTCCGAGGGTAGTAAATTGCGCTTCAACCCTTGCTGACCCGTCAGGCAGAACATGCAACCCATCGCACATCCGGCTTGTGTGGAAAGGCAGGCTGTCCAATGGTTCCGGCCGGGAATCAGGACGCTCTCGATATGCAGACCGTCTTCAAGACGAAAGAGGATTTTTTGAGTAGTGTCTCCGGATGTCTGGATTTTTACAATTTCCGGACGGGAAATCCAGGCTGCTGTTGACAGCTCTGCTCTGAACGACTTGGCGAGGGTGGTCATTTCTTCAAAATCCACGGCACCGCCCTGGTAAATCCACTTCATGATCTGCCGGGCCCTGTATTTTTCTTTGCCGAGATGGGTGATGAGTGCCTCGATCTCCTCGAGAGACATATCCTTCAAGTTGGACTTTTCCATAAACCAACAGACTGGTATCAGTGGAGTGATGAGACCATTCTTTCCTTGAGACGATCGGCAATCGCATGGATGAACTCTTCCGTGTTGACCTTCCAGTTCCTTGGACTGCTTTTCGCTACGAGGAGCAAATCTCCCGTCATGATACCTGCCTCCACGGTTCTGATTGCGGCATGTTCTATCCGATCGGCAAAGTTCACCACCTCTGGTGTATCATCCAACTCTCCGCGCTTGCGCAGACCTCCAGTCCAGGCAAAGATCAGGGCCATGGAGTTGGTGGATGTTTCTTCCTTTTTCAAATGTTTGTAATAGTGTTTCTGGACTGTACCGTGAGCCGCTTCATACTCAAAGTAACCATGGGGGGAAACTAATACGGAAGTCATCATAGCAAGGCTGCCATTGGCTGAGGCGATCATATCGGACATGACATCGCCGTCATAATTCTTGAGGGCCCATAACATGCCGCCTTCGGATTTCATGATACGCGCAACGGCATCATCGATAAGGGTAAAGAAATACTCGATACCCGCAGCGGTGAACCGATTCTTCCATTTTTGGTATTCACGTTCGAATATTTCACGGAAATGGGCATCATATGTCTTTGAAATCGTATCCTTCGTACTGAACCATAAGTCGACCTTCTGATCTAGGGCATAAGTAAAACAGGCCCGGGCAAAACTCTTGATGGAAGAGTCGAGATTGTGAATCCCCTGGATAATGCCGGGCCCATCGAATTCATTGATGGTTTGCCGGATCGGCAAGCCTCCTTTTGAAGGGGTGAAGACCAGCTCCGCACGACCGGGTCCGGGAACCCGGATTTCTACATTGTTGTATACGTCGCCATAAGCATGGCGCCCGATGATGATGGGTTTCTTCCATGTTGAAACGGAAGGCCGGATATTTTTTACGATAATCGGTGTTCGAAAAACCGTCCCGTCAAGCATGGCCCGAATAGTCCCATTGGGACTTTTCCATGCCTTTTTCAGCTTGTATTCGCGGACTCTGTCTTCCGTTGGGGTAATAGTCGCGCATTTAACACCCACGCCGTATTTCATAATCGCACGGGCCGCGTCTATGGTAACACGGTCGTATGTTTCATCACGATGCTTCACATAAAGATCATAATAGTCGAGATTTATATCAAGATAGGGCAGGATCAGTTGGTCCTTAACCATCTTCCACATGACTCGTGTCATTTCATCTCCGTCGATCTCGACAAGAGGTGTTTTTACCTTTATCTTTGGCCTGGACATTCTAGTGCGGATTCCTTACATGGATTTGAGATTCAAAGCGCCGCCTGCCATAACGATTTTCTTCTGACGCTCCGAAAGCGGACAGCTCACTTCAATGAACTTTGCAGTCGTAACATTCCGTACACTGATGATTCCGCCGGCAAGAATTGCCTCCCGGACGTTTGGAATCTCAAGACGGTCGCCCTGCGACAGGGCCTCATAATCGATTTCGTTCAAGAATACAAGGGGCAGAATACCGAAATTGATGAGATTGGCCGCATGGATTCGTTCGAATGATTTCGCGAGAACGGCCTTTACACCAAGATACATAGGGCAGATGGCGGCATGTTCCCTGGAGGA
This sequence comes from Syntrophales bacterium, assembly GCA_050011475.1. GTDB lineage: Bacteria > Desulfobacterota > Syntrophia > Syntrophales > JBEKJA01 > JBEKJA01. The sequence continues at coordinate 5,465 of JBEKJA010000090.1, read as the reverse complement.
GCCTTGTCCGTAAGAATAGCCGGCGACAATGACGTTGCAAAGGCCCCCGGCCTGTATTTTTTTTGCCCGGACATGGAATTCTGCATCGAGAACTTCGAATCCATACTCTGCATATTTTGGTATATTGGAGCGGTATTTCATCCGGCTGCCTGCCGGGATAATATGATCCGTTGTAATTTTATCTCCCACTTTGATCGTAACCTCTCCCGTAATATCCTTAGGGAGAGCATCGTTGTGCGGCGGCAACCCGATATTTGGACCTCTTTCAATTCGCACAGATGCCGGATCCGGCGTATCTTCCGGCCTGATAATGAGGCGGTCATCAAGATGAAATCTTTCAGGGATGGTGACATCAGGATAGGGGATATCGAGATCCCTGGGATCTGTGAAGCGGCCTGTGATTACTGCAGCGCAGGCCGCTTCCGGACTTATAAGATAAACCTGGGCATTTTTCGTTCCCGATCTACCGAGAAAATTTCTGTTAGATGTGCGGAGGGAGACTCCGCCTGAAGGTGGACTCTGGCTGTTGCCTATGCAGAAACTGCAGGCATTTTCCATAATTCTGGCTCCTGCGGCGATGAGATCGCTGAGATATCCATCCCGGGAGAGATTTTCAAGGACCTGTTTGGATCCGGGAGCAACTGCTAAACTGACGTCCGGGTGAATGATCCGGTTCCTCAGAATCAGTGCCACCGTGGCCAGATCCTTGTATGACGCATTCGTGCAGCTTCCAATGCAGACCTGCTGAACGGGAAGGGGGCCTATATCTCTGATGGTGCTTATATTATCCGGACTGTGAGGTTTGGCGGCGAGAGGCTCCAGGTCTGACAGGTTGATTTCCATGTCCCGGTCGTAGACGGCGTCCGGGTCAGCTTTCAGCTCGATCCAATTTTCCTCGCGTCCCTGGGCTCTGAGAAATTGCCTGGTCCTTTCATCACTCGGAAAGATAGAAGTTGTTACGCCACATTCGGCTCCCATGTTGGTTATCGTTGCCCGCTCCGGTACGGTGAGCGTTTCTACACCCGGCCCGTCATACTCGAATACGACTCCTACGTTACCTTTTGTGGAGAAAATCGATAAAACTTTGAGGATAATGTCTTTTGCAGATACCCATGGCTGAAGATGTCCAAACAGGCGAATTCTTACAACACGGGGGGAAATGAGCCAGAATGGTTCTCCTGCCATTGCCAGTGCTACATCGAGTCCCCCTGCACCGACAGCGAACATCCCGAGGCCGCCTCCTGTCGGGGTATGACTGTCTGATCCGATCAGGGTTTTCCCGGGTATGCCGAAGCGCTCCAAATGAACCTGATGACAGATGCCGTTTCCGGGGCGGGAGAAATAGATGCCGTATCGTCGGGCGATGCTTTGGAGATATCGGTGATCATCCGCATTTTCAAAACCGACCTGAACGGTGTTATGGTCAATATAGCTGACCGAGAGTTCTGTGCGGATCCTTGGAATATCCATGGCTTCGAACTGAAGGTAAGCCATGGTTCCCGTGGCATCTTGGGTCAGGGTCTGATCGATTCGAATCCCGATCTCTTCGCCCGGTTTGAGTTTGCTGGAGAGGAGATGGGATTCGAGAATTTTTTGGGTGATTGTTTTGCCCATGAACCAATCAATCCTTTGGCTGAAGAATAATGGCAATCCTGCGGTTTTTCGCCCAGCCTTCGGATGTGCTGTTGTCCGCAATCGGCTTGTATTCGCCATAAGCGACGCAGGACAGATTTTCGGCGCCGATTCCCTGTTTTTGCAGATATTTCGTGACATTGATGGCACGGGCTGTAGAGAACTCCAAGTTCGTCGGATATACCTTGGCCAGTGCTCCAGTGATCGGGACGTTGTCCGTGTGGCCTTCTATCTTGATATTCTTGTCATGGATATTTTTAAGGATATCCACGACCTTCTGCAATACTTTCAATTCCTGCGCTTTAACTTCGGCCTGTTCGGATTCAAACAGGATTTCATTTACGACGTTCAGGATCAGCTTTCCCTTGAGCTGTGTGATTGTAATCTCTCCCTGGGCGATTTCGCCCTTCATCTGGCCGACCAGGTCTTCATAGGTTTTCTTTACTGACTGGACTTCTGTTTCCTTCGATTTCCTGAGTTCAGCGATATCGGTCTTAAGCCTGGTATTTTCCTGCCTCATTTCATAAACGGTTTTAGTCAGGGATTTGGAATTCAGAATTTCTTCCAGTTCACTCCGGTCGTTCACAAGTTGATCTTTTTCCATGTTGGTTTTGTTGAGCTGATCCTGTATGGTAGTATTTTGCGCGGAAAGGTCATAGGATTTTTTTTGGAGAGTGGCCAATTCGTTCTTCAAATTGTCATTCTCCGCTTGCTGTTTTGCCTGTATGGTGCTCATTTCGTCAACTTTTTTCACGCATGTACCCTTCGTTACGCAGCCGGCTTTCAGGAATAACGGGATAACAGTGGATAACAAAATAATCTTTCTATACATGATGGCACATCCTTTTCATATTGTATCCAATTCATAGAAAATTTATGATGTCAAACTTATTTATTATAATCTTTTTTACTAATAAATCAATTAGTTATGCATTTACAGTATTTTTTTTTTAGCAATTGTAACCAAATTGTCACCGGTTCCCTCAAAAATTGTGTTTTCAAGCTTGCAAACTGCATCCTGATCTTCCCTTTTAAAGAAGTAAGAATAAACAGAAAGAGTAATAGCCGGATTCGAATGGCCTAAACGATGTTGCATATAGGTTATACTTTCCCCTTGTTCAAGCAGCATACTGGCATGGCAATGTCGCAGATCATGGAAACGAATATTAGGCAGTCCTGCCGCTTTAAATAACGGTTTGAAATGATAATTAATTAAATTGCTTGAGTCTATCGGAGTTCCTACCTTGCGTGCAAACACAAGATCAAGCTCATTTGGTTGACTTGCCAGCTTCCATTTTGCCAATTCTCGAATAACCCTCTGTGATAGGTCTATGGTGCGAATTGATCCTTTCGTTTTTGGAGCAAAAAACGGACTATGATTGAATGTTCGGTTGATGTTAACTTGTTTCCGCTCAAAGTTTATATCTGAGCATTTCAGCCCCAGGATTTCAGTCTGACGAGCTCCGGTCATCACGGCCAGCAGGAACAGGGTATGGTATTTTTGATCGGTAGTCGCTTCAAGCAATGCCCTGATCTGTTCTGGATTCAAGACCGTGATCTTTCTCGACCTATCATCATTGATTATCTTTCTAGTCTTCTCTGCATCCCTTACCGGGTTACTACCAGTCAACCTAAAAGAAAATACTCTCTATAAATTAACACTTGACAATGCTTCTCGTTTCTCTCATTATTTCAATATTATAAATCACGCTGTTTTTATATTTCTTTATATTTTATTAAATCAAAAGCTGAGGTGCGGACAGATGAAATCGTCCGAGGGAAAATATAATTCAAACTCATTACTAAAAATGGACTTATCCAAGCTCTACTTATCACTTTACGAAAACTCCCTTGCATGCATCTATTTGAGCGATTTGGAGGGTAATTTCCTGGATGGAAACCAGATATCATTTGACCTTTTGGGTTATAAGAAAAAAGACGTACGAAAACTGAATTTTGCATCATTACTTTCGGATGATGACTTAAAAAGAGTCTTTAAAATTCTTAAAGAAGTGACACGTACGGGTAGACAAAAAGAAGTGGAAGAATTTGCTTTGAGACAAAAAGATGGAACCTTCGTTCCTGTTAATACGGTTACTTCTTTAATCTACAAAGAAGGAGAACCCATTGCACTTCACGGAATAGCGGTTGATATTTCCCGACAGAAAAGCATTGAATCAGCTCTGCGAAGTTCCGAAAAGAAGCATCGTGCAATAATGGATCGTGCTCCTGATGCCATACTTCTCGCAGATATAAATGGGAATATTATCGACTCAAATCCAAAAGCACGGGAGCTTTTTGGTTATTCAAAAAAGCAGTTTTTAGGATTACATTTTACAAAACTCCATTCTCGTGAAGACAAAAACATGGTTTTGGAAGCGTTCGATCGCATTATAAATCAAAATAAATTTCGTATCAGTGATGTTCGTATACAGACCAAAGACGGTCGTATAATAGATGTAGATATCAATGGCACCCACATTAAATTGGAAGATCAGTTATTGGTGTTAGGTATTTACCGTGAGATGACTGAATACAAGAATAAAAGGAATCAACTTGAAGAAGCACGAAAGGATCTTGAGACTCGTATTGCGGAGCGGACCATGGAACTTATGGAAGCTAACACCGCCCTCAAGGTCTGCTGAGTCAAAGGGATAATGAAAAATCTGAGAATGAAGAGAAATTATTAATGAATCTCCAAGGTCAGGTTCTTCCGTATATTCAGCAATTGAAGAAAGCAAAATTAAATGCGAATGAGACAAAATATATTCAATTAATCGACAAAAACATTCAGACTATAATGTCAGAATTTCTGACACATCTGCAATCGAATGTTTCGAAATTCACACCAAAAGAGATCCAGGTGGCAAGTTTAATCAAGGAGGGTATGAGCACCAAAGAAATTGCAAGGCTCATGCATGTATCGACGAAGACAGTTGACATATTCAGATATAATATCAGGATGAAACTTGGACTGAATAAACAAAGAACCAATCTCAGATCCCATCTATTGTCATTGTAATCTGTTTATAGCACCTAAACCGGATAGGTAATTTATAGGGAAATATTTGGTATTTATTTCTATTGATTTATTCAATTCGCCATGTAATATTAGTTTTGCGAGATATTTTTGTCCATTGAGTCAGTGGATTTAGCTCGCCCTATCGACATCGCTCATCCTCCATATCTGTGTGGGGGGTGGGTGTTGTGGTTCAGTATAGTTTAACAGGTATAAAACATTGTCGTTAAGAAGCCCGCTATGAGTTGTGTAAAGCAACTTATCATTGAAGACGCACATTGTTCCGTTGTTGGGGATAAAGTAACGTTAAAAGGAGTGCGTGTGTCATCAGCTGATCACTCTGAGATGGTGAAAACGACTTGCACAAATGTAGTAAAATGCATTGATAAAAACGGCAGTAATGAGCGGATTTCAAAGTGTTTACTTCATAATTTTAAATAGATAATAGATTTATTGTTCAAGAGCATTCTTAAAACCTACACATCCTCCACAGTGCGAAAGTTTCTACTCCTCTTAAGTGACATCGTCGTGGTTTGGAAATAGCGTCAACCCTTCTTCAATCTATTAAACACCATAATGGAAAATTCGGCTTGTTCCCTGGGTCGGATGTAATACTTTCTGTTAACCTGATCTATTTGCATTTTAGAAGATTTTAGGAGCACATATTGCGTCATATAGGTTGTGCAAATATTTTAATCTTCTGGAGTCCGCCGTGAAAAGGAGTTACAGGAAGGTGCCAATCTTTAGCCTCCATGAAGGTTATCATACCTCTGTGGAGGTTTACGTTTTACGATCCTCAGAATATATATTTTTA